>NZ_NRQV01000003.1:0-263224 GCF_004119505.1 Flavobacterium sp. YO64
TTTATTCACTTAAACAAGACTTTTTGCAAAGTTTTTTTAATATTTTTTTACTTTATTTCTTAACTCACTGATAACAGATTCTTTACAGATCAATCTTTTTTGATCCCTTGTGCGGTTTTTCTTCTTTTCACTGCATTTTCTTTATTTTTCGGCCTTTTTACAACTCCTCTTTTGAGGAGTTTTTAGCTTTTTTTGGCGGTTCTTTAATGAAAAACCAAGATTTACAAACCCTTTTTAAAGCATATTTGATCTCTAAAAGAACCTAATTCTTCTTTTCCACCTGTTATTTCCTTTAATAACTCATACCCCAGCCCTGATAAAAGGAAAAAGCTGCTTATAAATACTAATACCGAAACTGTTTCAGCTTCCCCAAAATAAAACAAACCTTCTCTTATATATTAAAGTCTCGTTTTATACTTAATATATATGTATAAAAACAAACCCGGCAAACTCTGAGAATTTGCCGGGTTTGTTTTTAAAGTCAATTAGAAGCTAGTCATAACGAATAGCCTTTACAGGAGAAATCTTTGTAATCAAATATGAAGGCACTATTAAGACTAAAAAACAAACTGAAATCGTCAACAAGTTTAACAATACAATATATCCCCAATTTAAATACACCGGTGCCTGATTCACATAATAGTTCTCAGGATTAAGCTGAACAACCCCGAACTGCTGCTGAATTAACAACAGAGCAACTCCAATTAAATTACCCCAAAACAATCCTCGTACTATTAAGTAAAATGCGTTGTACAGAAAAACTCTTCGAACAACCCAATTATTAGCGCCTAAAGCTTTTAAAATTCCAATCATTTGCGTGCGCTCTAAAATAAGAACCAACAATGCTACAACCATATTTATAGTCGCAACCAAAATCATTATACCAAGAATGACAACTATGTTAAAATCGAACAACTGAAGCCAATCAAAAATATAACTATATTTATCTGTTATTGTTTTCGCATCTAAGTTTGGCGGTATTTGTTCATAGATTTGATTACCAGTTTCTTTAATTTTACTAAAATCTTTCACAAAAACTTCAAATGCTCCTATCTGGTCAGGCTCCCATTTATTAATTCGCTGAATATGTCGAATATCTCCTAATATATAAGTAGCGTCAAAATCCTGAAATCCCGAAGTAAATATCCCAACAATTTTAAATCGACGACTATTTGGCAATTTTCCCTCTTCTTCTTTTATAAAAAAGGTATTAAAACTATCTCCTAATTTTAAATTAAGCCTATTAGCCAAAAACTTCGAAATAATAACATCTTCATTTATCTTTTTTGAAAAATCTGGCAAATGCCCTTCAACTAAATATTCTTTTAGATTCTCCCATTTATAATCTGATCCAACACCTTTAAAAATAATTCCTTCAAAAGCATTTTCCGTTCTAATAATTCCAGCTTTACTAGCCACGGCTTGAATATGACTAACCTCTGGAATCGATTTAAAACTTGGATAAAAACTCTCAGTCTTTAAAATCGGAGTTAAAGTTGCTTCAGAGTTATTATTATCTAAATTAGAAATTATTATCTGCCCATTAAACATTGAAACTTTTTCACGTATCTTTTGCTGCAAACCAATTCCTGTTGCGACAGAAATAATCATCATGATCATTCCAATTGCAATAGCAGAAATAGCAATCTTAATAATAGGTGCCGATATACTGCTTTTATAATCTTTGGCAGTTATAAGTCTTTTAGCTATAAAATATTCTAAATTCAATTTATCAGTTCGTATTTAAACGTTTAATTTTTTTCTTATTCTAATTATTCAAAAATACGTTTAAAAAAACGAAAATGAATAATTCAAAAACACTAAAACAACTTCCTACTCTTTACAGCGGAAGTTTTTTCTTCATTTCCTCTACAATATTGTAGGCAGCAGGACAAATCGCAACATTTTTTAATGTAAGATCTGAGATTTGATGAAACTTTTTACGATCTGTATGCGGAAACTCTCTACATGCTTTTGGTCGTACATCATATATCATACAATAATTTTCATTATCCAAAAAAGTACAGGGAACACTTTTCAAAACATAGTCTTTATCTTCATCAATTCGAAGGTATTGATCTATGAATTGCTGCGGTTTTTGCCTAAATGATTTTGAGATTCTTTCAATATCAGCCAAAGTAAACAATGGCCCCGTTGTTTTACAACAATTAGCACACTGTAAACAATCCGTTTTTTTAAACTCTGCATCATGCAAATCCTGCATTACATAATCTAAATTCTTTGGTTGCTTCTTTTTAAGCTTATCAAAATACTTTTTGTTTTCGATATGCTTATCTTTGGCTAACTTATTTAAGTTATTTAAAATTTGTTTCAAGTTTAAAATTTAAAGTTGATCGGCAAAATTAAACAACTTTAAACTTGAAACCTCAAACTTTGAACTAAAATACTATGAAAGATCTTTTTGGGAAAGCGATCTACGATTTCCAAACCAATAATTCTCCAGAAGATATTATAACTGAAACTTCAATTTCTGAAGAAGACGAAATGAGCATTGAATATTTATTCCGTTCTTATAACGAAATGCCAAAATTAGAACAGAAAGCATTGCAATTAGCTTATGGAAAAACATTAGACGTAGGATGCGGCGCCGGAAGCCATAGTTTGTCATTACAAAATGATCGCAATTTAAATGTTACTTCCATTGATATTTCGGAAAAAGCAATTGAGACTTGCAAATTACGCGGATTAAAAAATGCTCAGGTTCAAAATATATTAGATTTTGATGGAGAAAAATTTGACACGATTATTTTATTGATGAATGGAACCGGTATTTTTGGAAAATTAGAAAACTGCAACAAGTATTTAAAAAAGTTAAAATCTCTCTTAAATCCGTCTGGACAGATTTTACTTGATAGTTCAGACATTATATATATGTTTGACGAAGATGAGGATGGAGGAAAATGGATCCCTTCAAATAATGATTATTATGGAGAACTGACTTTTAATATATCCTACAAAGGAGAAAAAGAAGATACTTTTGATTGGCTGTACTTAGATTACAACACACTTCAAAATGCCGCCAATGCGAATGGACTAAAATGCGAATTAGTTTTGGAAGGAGATCATTACGACTATTTAGCTAAACTTACTCTATAACTTAAACGATTTTGACCAATGGAAAATTTAGATCTAGAAAAATTAAAATATCCTATAGGTAAATTTACAATTCCCGACACTTATACATCTGAATATATTTCTCATAAAATTGAGGAAATTGCAGCTTTTCCTGAAAGATTAAAACAAGAAACAATTCACTTAAACGACGAACAACTGGATACACCATATCGACCTGACGGATGGACTGTTCGCCAAGTAATTCATCATTGCGCGGAAAGCCATATGAATTGCTATATTAGAATTAAATGGGCTTTAACAGAAAACAATCCTGTTATAAAAGCTTATGATGAAACGCTGTGGTCTGATCTGCCCGACAGCAAAATGATGCCTATCGCACCATCATTAAATTTACTGTTAGCATTACATTATAGATTGACCTATATCATGAAAAACTTATCGGAACTTGATCTTGAAAAATCCTTCATTCATCCTGAAAACAATTCTGAATATAGGATTAAGCAAATTATTGGAATGTATGCCTGGCACGGAAACCATCATTTAAACCATATCATAGCATTGAAAAAATACAAAAACTGGAATTAAGTAATCATTTACTTTTTCAATAGCCGATATAATAATCACTCTAAAGCAAAAAAATCTCTTCGTTCGAAGAGATTTTTTTATTTATGGTATATTTAGATATTTATGCGTTTGTAATGAAACTCTCCATTTTGGATTATTCATAACATAATCTACAATAAGAGGCGTCATTTCTTCTTTCTTACTCCACTCTGGCTGTAAAAACAGGATTGCATTATCATTTACCAACTCAGCTTGTTCTTCTGCAAAAATAAAATCATGCTTGTTATAAATAATCACCTTTAACTCATGAGCATTTTCATAAACATCTTGAGTTGGCAGTTTATTCTTTTTAGGCGAAAGACAAATCCAATCCCAAGTTCCTGATAACGGATAAGCTCCAGAAGTTTCAATATGAACTCTAAGATTTTTCTCTTTTAGTTTATTCGTCAACAATGTCATATCCCAAGTCAAAGGCTCTCCACCTGTCACAACAACAGTGTTCGCATATGTCGCAGCATTATTAACAATTACCTCAATACCTGTTGGAGGATGTAATTCTGCATTCCAACTTTCTTTTACATCACACCAATGACACCCAACATCGCAACCTCCAATTCTAATGAAGTAAGCAGCAGTACCAGTATGAAATCCTTCTCCTTGAATGGTATAAAATTCTTCCATCAAAGGCAGCATTGCTCCTTTATTTACTTCTAATTGTATTTCTTTTGATAACATTATTCTAATTTAAAGTGCAAAGATAGTCAATTAAATACGGAACAAAAAAACCCGATAGTTCACTTTGAACTATCGGGTTTTATAAATTACTTTAAAGCTATATTATTTTAAAGCTTTCACTGATTGCGAAGCGTAAGCGTTTGCTGGATCTAAAACTAAAGTTTTATTAAAATACTCAACTGCTTTTACTTTATCAGTATTAGCATAACTTGCGCCAATACTATTGTAAGCCTCAATCATTTTTTTCACTGTAGCAGGTTTAGCCAATTCTTCAGCTCCTTTTGCAGTGGTTCTTGTGATATATTCTTCGTAGTTTTTGATAATTAAATCATCTTTCTCTAACAAGTTGTTGATTCTACCTTTATATAGGTAAGCTTCATCATAAGTTGGAGAAGCAACTAAAATTCTATCAAAAGCTTCTTCAGCTTTAGCTAATTGAGCTGCATCAGCTGCTCCATTAGTTTTATTTGCGTTTGCATAGTAAACTGAAATACCATAATAAACATTATCATCTAAATAATTTTTAGATTCTTTATTAAGAGCACCAAATTCAAAAATAGCTGCTGCTTGTGCAAATTGTTTTTTACCAAACAATCCTTTTCCTAATTCATTTAGTTCTTCAACTACTAATGGCTCTAATTCAACTGCCTTTTTAATATCAGCAATACCAGCATCAAATGAAGCTTGATCTACTGCACCTTCAGCATTTGTCCCTTTTTTAATTTTAGACAAACCTAAATACATATAATCACTTCCAATAACTTTATTAGTAGGAACTTTAACGTAGTCTTCTAGAGATTTAATTGCTACTTCAACATTACCGTTCTCATAAGCTGCATAACCTAAATATCTAAAAATTCTAGGATTAACTTTGTCTTCAGCGATCATTTTATTAGCAACAGTTTCTAAACTTTTATAATCTTTTACCAAGATTAAGAAATCTGCGTGACGCATTTTAGAATCTAAAGAATAATCTGTTAAGCTTAAGTATTTCTCGTAGTTTGTGATTGCATGCTGTAAGTTAACTTTTGCTGTAGAAGGTTTATTTCTTCCCCATTTGTAGTAAGTCTCTGCTAACTCTCTATAAACTGGACCATAATTTGGATTCAAAGCGATAACTTCATTAAAAGATTTAATCGCTTCATCGTATGATTTTGCACCTTTTAATAAAACTCCTAATTGCATTTTAGCTCTCAAAAGTGTAGGATCTGCTGTAAAAGCATCACGGTAAGCTTTGTAAGCTTCATTTTGATTATTTGCTCCATAATAAGCATCACCAATAGCCAAAAGTGCACTTGCATTTTGAGGATCAATCAACAATGCTTTTTTCAAACTAGCAACAGCATTTGTATAATCAGGATTAACTGAATTAGTATATGCTTTACCAATGTAGATAAATTCATCTACATCTTTACGTTTCATATCTTTAGTAGCCAAAGTAAAATTAGCTTGAGCTCCAGCAGTATTTTTATTATCTAGTTCTAATTGTCCTAAACCAATATAGTTTAAGTTTTTCTTATCTGATGCTTCAATTCCTTTTGAATAATAAATTTTAGCTGAATCAGCAACTCCTTGATTTAAGTATACGTTTCCTAAAATGAAATCTGCTTCACCATCAGACGGTTTATCTTTGATAATTGATTTAAGCAATGATTTTGCTTTTTGAAATTGCTCAGCATCAACTGCCTTCTTAGCTTCTTTAACATCTTGCGCTTTTACAACAGAAGCTGATGCGACAAATGCAAGACTGAAAATTTTAAATTTATTCATCTTTAGTGTAATTAATTTATTCGTTATCTTTTAAAAGTTCATTTCTTATTTGAAGTTTTCTACCAGGTGTTTTTATCGGTAATAACCCTGATTTTAAAACTATTCGCTGTCCAATATCTCCGGCGATAAACGAACCAAAGCCCATTCCTAAACCATTATATCCTTGACAGTTTATAATAAACAATTCACGTGCCAAAGGATACTTTACTTCAGCAAGATCATTTTGTGTTGGACTGTAATACTCATTACTGTTTAATCCTTTTACGCTTAAAACATTAATTTTTTTCACAATGTCAACCATACTTGGAGACGGCTGTGACAACCAATTAACTCCCACTACACCAATCATTCCGTCATTTTCAGAAACAAACTTAATTACTTCCTCATTTGTTTTGAATGAAAAAACGTTTTGTGAAGGAACATTTTTAACTTTAGCCAATTCTTTCATAAATCGAACTGTACTAGAATTTGGGTTGTCAAATACAAGACCTTTAATCCCTGTATTAGAATTACCCTGCATAAAATCAATTACCGTTTTCAACGCAATTAATGTATCATTATTGTTTTTGCTCTTAATAAAAGCAATTGCATCAGTTGCAAAAGGAGTTACACGCGGTTTTATTTTACTTTTTTCAAACCTTGCAAGTTCTTCTTGAGACAAATTTCTTGCCGTTACTGCCACTTTAGTTTTCTGATTTAACAAATCATTTATTACCTCTGCTTCAGATTCTGGCTTAACATTAATTTTAGCGCCATAATAAGTACCCTCAAAAACAGCCACCTGATCATCAACGATCGGCTTCACCGTTTCGTCAACCGCAATATCTAACGACCCTTTCAAAATTGTTTCTTTACCAGACTCATTCTTACTTTTTTGGTTACACATGGCAAACAAAAAAACAAAAACCACCAGACCTAAAAACTTACTATATTTCAGCATAATTATTCTGCGTTTGAATTAATTAATCTTAAAAAACGTATTGCTGAATAAACGATAAGCAATCCGCCAAAAGCATATCTGTATTTTGGCTCCATGTCTAACGGAAGTTTTTCCCAAAACATGATCATTAAACCAAGCACAAGATATATTAAAAAAAACAGTATTCCTAAAACAAGAAGAAATCGCTCTTTGAGCGATTTCTTCTGAATATTATTAAGCATATCTTTTAACATTATTCTGCAGATTGAATAGTAATAGGCAGAGAGTAAAGAACCCTAACTTTTTTACCATTTTGCTCGCCAGGAGTCCATTTTGGACATTTTTTAAGAACACGAATTGCTTCTGCTCCTGTACCGTAACCGATATCCCTTAAAACTTTAATGTCGGTTAATGAACCGTCTTTTTCAACTACAAACGTAACGTAAACTTTACCTTTTAAACCTTCTTCTTCTGGAGTTTTATAATTGTTTCCTACGAATTTGTAGAATTTCTCCATCCCTCCAGGGAAATCAGGTTTTACTTCGATACCAGCTGTGTTATATACACTGTTATCTTCTTCTACTACCTGAGAAACTGGTCCTTTACCTACCGGCTCATCAACAGTTAAAACTGCATCTGGATCTCCTTTGATAGTTTCTGCACCAACTTTTTTGTCCTTAAGTTCCTCAATTTTTGGAGGATCTTCAGTTACTTCATTCGCTTTAGCAACAACCGGCTTCACAAACTTAACCTGATCCACTTTTGGTGGTGGTGGTGGTGGTGGCGGTTCATTTGGTTTTACCTCCTCTTTTTTCTTAGGAGGTAATTTTACTGTTGCAATTTTAATATCTGTATTCGCATCTTCTGTACTAGAATCTGGCAAAAAGCTAGCAATAAGAGGAGCAGCAACAGCTAAACTGAAAATAACAGAACCTATGATAAGCGCTTTTACCGTAGTTTTTCCGTTTGCTTTTCTTAGCTCATATGCACCATATATCTTATTACGTCCTTCGAATACGATATCAAGCCACTGATTTTTTATAATATCTAATTTCATTTTTCTTGATTATTAGGATGTTCAAACAAGACAACAATTATTGTTTATCTATCAATTTTGTTTCCTCTGGCGTAAACTCTGGAACAATAGCATAAGTATCAACTCCTGTAATAGCCATCTCATCTAACATATCAACCAAATTACGATAATTTGATTTTTTAGTTGGTTTGATGATTACTATAATTCCATTCTTAGGTTTTCCTAAAGCTGCAGAATAAGCTAAAACTTCTTTCTTTTGCTTTAATAATTCTCTACGAATACCGTCTTTACCATATGCGATATCTTTTGGACCAACTTTAGGAGTTGCCAATAATCCCATATAATAAACCATTTTATTGTTCTCACCTAACATTACAGTCATCGTACGATTTTCATCTACTTTAACAGGAGGTGTTTTATCATCCGGATCTTTATCTGGCAGAGACAAATCCATCGATTGAGGTTTTGACAACGATGTGGTTAACATGAAGAATGTGATCAATAAGAATGCCAAATCCACCATTGCCGTTAAATCGACTTTTGAATTCTGCTTTTTACTTCTTACTTTACCACCTTTTCCGCCACCACCGTCGCCGGTATTTAATTCAGCCATTTTAGTGTATCTTTTTTAATTAAAAGTCTTTTCCTCTCATACCTGTAACTAAGTTAAAGGAATTGATTTTTTGATCTTGTAAAATATCCATAATCTTTTTGATTTTAGGATACTCTTCTTTTGCATCTCCTTTAATTGCAATCTGCAATTCTTTATCATCAAGGTCGATTGCAGCTCTTCTTGAAACAAGAAGCCACTCTTTTAATTGATTATCCAAAGAATCGATTGGAATTCCAGGTTGATTTGCTTTAGTTCTATCAGCAGCTTTCATGTCGATGATTTGCTTTAAACTTGCTAAAGGAACACCAAAGTCATCCATTAAAGCAAATTTCTCTTTATCATCTTCTGAAAAAGTCACGCCTAATTTTGCACCCATACCTTCAAGACTTCTTTTACGAAGCTCTCTTCCTTTGATATCAAAGAACACTTTGCTCTTTCCGTCTGCTCCTTTACCAATGGTAATAATTGCCAAATCAGAATCTGGTAATTTACTTTGTACAGTAGAAGAAGGCATATCAACAGGCAATGCTTCAGGCACCTTAGCAGTAGCGGTCAAAATAAAGAACGTAAGCAAAAGGAACGCAACATCACACATGGCAGTCATATCTGTCGATGATGACTTTTTTTTCATTTTTATTTTAGCCATTCTCTTTTATTTTATTGTGAAATAATTAATTGTAATTATAGTAATAATTAAAAACTAATTATTGCTTCAAGCTTCCTCTGAATTTTCTGTAAGTGTTTACGATTGTAGTACCTGCCTCATCGATAGAGTAAGTTAAATCGTCAATTTTAGCTGTAAAGAAGTTGTAAGAAACAATTGCAAAGATAGAAGTCGAGATACCTGTTGCAGTGTTGATAAGTGCCTCAGAGATACCTGTTGCAAGAGCAGCTTGATCTGGAGTTCCAGCAGAAGCTAACGCACCAAACGCTTTAATCATACCTGATACTGTTCCTAATAATCCTCCTAAAGTTCCTAATGATACTAAAGTAGAGATGATAGTCATGTTTTTCTCTAACATTGGCATTTCTAATGAAGTTGCCTCTTCAATTTCTTTGTGGATTACTTCTGAAGCTTCTTCACTGTTGAATCCTTCTTTTTTAACATCTTGATATTTAATCAAAGCAGATTTAATTGCATTTGCAACTGAACCTTGTTGTTTGTCACATGAAGCGATAGCAGCCTCGATGTTTCCTTCTTTAATACTTCCTTGAACGCTTTTCATAAATTTATCTAAGTTAGCTTTTCCAGCTGCTTTACCGATAACAATGAATCTTTCAATAGAAAAAACAACAACCATTAAAAGCATACCTAATAATACTGGTACAATGAAACCTCCTTTGTATACCATACCTAGAGTATTGATTGGGTGACCTGTCTCTGGGTTACCTCCCTCGAAGTTAGCTGGGCTACCCATGATTACTTTCCAAATAAACACCCCAACTAAAATACACGCTACAATAATGATTCCAGTAATCATTCCTCCTCCGTTTGAAGTGCTTTCTTTTTTAACTTTAACGTTTGCCATTTTTTTTAATTTTAATAGTTTTAAATAATTTTTATTTTTTAGTTATATTTAACTTGTAGAGGAGCAAATTTATATTTTTAGTTTAAATAAAAAAACTTTTTTTAATTTTATTGAAGCAAATTTAACGTCAAAACAAAAAATATCGCATTAATTTGCAGGCGTTGTTTTTATGATAAAACAAAAAAAAGGGCGAATTATAAAAAAATTACAACGTTTTAGTAAATATTCAAACATTCCTTTAAAATCTTCTTAAAAAACTGCGAAATTATTTTTTATGTACTTTTCAATCAAAAACCGCTTTTTCCTACTAAAAAAACAGCGTTTAAACTGTTAAAACACAAACAAAACCTTTACAATCATCTAAATTACAAATAAAAACATGAATAAAAAAGATAATTTCATTCAAGAAATAAATACCGGTTATTCAGCAAAAGGCGATACAATCACACTAGGCGGCGCCATTTTAGACGGAGAAGCCATAGCAGAAGCTCATGTCAAAATTCCCTTAAAGACTTTAAATCGCCATGGACTTATAGCAGGCGCAACCGGAACAGGAAAAACTAAAACAATCCAAGTTTTCTCTGAACAGTTATCAAATGCTGGAATACCTGTTTTAATGATGGATATTAAAGGTGACTTCAGTGGTATTGCTAAAGAAGGAAAAGAAGAAGGTTTTATTACCGAGCGTCATGCCAAAATAAATGTACCTTATAATGTAGCAGCATTTCCTGTTGAATTAATGTCATTATCTAAACAAGACGGAGTTCGTTTACGCGCTACGGTTTCTGAATTTGGCCCCGTTTTATTCTCGAGGATTTTAGATTTAAATGATACTCAGGCTGGAGTTGTTGCAGTAATCTTTAAGTATTGCGATGATAACCAAATGCCTTTATTGGATTTAAAGGACATCAAAAAAGTAATCAATTATATTACGGAAGAGGGTAAAGATGAAATCGCAGCAAACTATGGCAAGATTTCAACGGCAACAACTGGAACAATTCTACGCAAGATAATTGAACTGGAACAACAAGGCGGTGATTTGTTTTTTGGAGAATTGTCATTTGAGACTGACGATTTAATGCGAATTGATGAAAACGGTAAAGGCTACGTAAACATTATACGTTTAACAGATATTCAGGATAAACCAAAATTATTCTCGACTTTCATGTTAAGTCTTTTAGCCGAAATTTATCAAAAAATGCCAGAAAAAGGAGATTCAGGACAACCTGAATTAGTCATTTTTATTGATGAAGCACATTTAATTTTCAATGAAGCAAGCAAAGCGCTTCTAGAACAAATTGAAACTATAGTAAAGTTAATTCGTTCTAAAGGTGTTGGTGTTTACTTTGTTACGCAAAACCCAATGGATGTTCCAAGCGGTGTGTTGGCACAATTAGGTTTAAAAATTCAGCATGCCCTTAGAGCTTTTACAGCAAATGATCGTCAAGCAATAAAAAAGACTGCTGACAATTATCCAACTTCGGACTATTATAAAACGGATGAATTATTGACAAGTTTAGGAATTGGGGAGGCTTTAGTTACCGCTTTGAACGAAAAAGGTATTCCGACGCCGCTTGTTGCAACTATGATGCGTGCACCAATGAGCCGAATGGATATATTATCTGCAGAGGAAATCGAAGAAATAAACGGCAAATCTAAACTCGTTAAAAAATATAGTGAAGAAATTGACCGCGAAAGTGCTTATGAAATTCTGACCAAAAAAATTGAAGACGCAACTCAAGCTGCTGCCGAGCAAGAAGAGCAAACACCAACAAAATCTTCAAAAGCAGAACCAAGCACTACAGAAGTAGTTACAAAATCAGTTTTGAAAGTTGTAACAAGCGCTACCTTTATAAGAGGTGTTTTTGGAGTTTTGAGTAAAATCTTTAAAAAGTAGAAAAAAAAACAAAACCATATAAGTTATATAAGTTCATTTAAGTTTATGCGCAAAGCATCTTATATAGACTTATATAACTTATATGGTTTAAAAAATTATTCGTTTTGCAACAGCTCCAGAATTTTATTCTCAACTTCAGGAGTGTTCCAGATATTTTCGATATTATCAAGTTTTAAAACTTCTTCCATAATTCCGTTTTGGAAATCTCCTATTGCCAAAGCTTCGGCATAAGGACGATCACTAAAAGTAACTCGACTGTAAAGCGGAATCCATTTTTCTGGGTGTTTATCTGAAAAGACTTTTTCAATCTTCTTTTGCAATAAGAATTTTTCATCTGCCGTTTTGGTACTCATCTCCATGAAATTTCGGTATGAAAGTTCGGCAATGGCATCTGCATTTGGTTTTCTTGAAATTTGATATTCTGAGAAAATCTTTTTCCAGTCGTCTCCAAATTTTTCCATCATCTCATTCAAAACCGTAATATCTTCAAAACCGGCATTCATTCCTTGTCCGTAAAACGGAACAATAGCGTGACAGGCATCTCCAATCAAAGCGATTTTATCTTCGTATGTCCACGGAAAACATTTCATCGTCACCAAAGTACTGGTTGGGTTTTTAAAGAAATCATTTGCCAGTTCTGGAATTACTTCGATAGAATCTGGAAAGTTTTTCTCAAAAAAATCTTCTACCATTTTGCGATCCGTTAATGATGCAAATGAATTTTCACCTTCAAAAGGCATAAATAAAGTACAGGTAAAACTTCCGTCAAGATTAGGAAGCGCGATTAACATATACTCGCCTCGCGGCCAAATATGAAAAGAATTTTTATCTAATTTATGTGTTCCATCAGCATTTGCTGGGATATTCAATTCTTTATAACCCATATTTAAAAATTCCTGCGAATAATTAAACATGCTCTGACGCTGCATTCTGTGGCGGATTCTCGAAAAAGCACCATCGGCACCAAAAACCATATCATATTTTCGCTCTTCCCACTCGCCTCTTTCGCTTTCACCAATATGCAAAGTCGCATCACTCAGCGTAACATCCCATATTTTTTGCTCAAAATGAAATTCAGCTCCAGCATTTTCGGCCAAATCAATCATTTCGCGATTTAGTTTCCCTCTTGAGATCGAATAAATTGATTCGCCTTCTTGACCATAATTCTGAAAATTGAGTTTATCTACCAAATGAATTGCACGTTTGTCCATCGGAATTGCAATTTCTCGAACTGCATCACCAACTCCAACTGCATCCAGCGCTTTCCAACCGCGGTTAGACATTGCTAGATTAATAGAACGACCAGAGAAATTTATTTTGCGAATGTCAGGGCTTCGATCATAGACATGAACGGTGTGACCTGCTTTTTTAAGATAAATTGCCAACAGCGATCCTACAAGTCCAGAACCTACAACAGCAATTTTTAGTGAAGTTTGCATCAGGGAAAATCTAATATATAAGGTCGTAAAAATAAGTAATAATTGTACATAAGCTTTAAAATAAATGAATTATTTGCTCTTGCACTACTTGACAGAGCTTTTATAATCTTTTATTTTAAAAAAGCGAATGTACCCATTTAATTATGTCATTATAAAAACCTCATCTCTGACGGCTTAAAAAAATATAACAAAATGTTATTTTACTTGGTTTATTAAAAAGAATTAAACAATTACTTTAGTTCTTCCTTTTTAACATCAATCTTTAAATTAAAATCATGAACAGTGAAATTTTACAATCAGAAATTATTCTAGAAAACGAAAAAGTATTATTAATTCCGTTTGAGAATAAAAGAAACATCGAACTGAAAGAGATTATTTTTAATGATGAAATATGGAAATACATGGGAATGTATGTTCGAAATGATCAAGATTTCGAAAGTTACATTCAAAATACATTAAAACAAAAAGCTGACGGAATTTGTTATCCATTCCTAATTATAGATAAAGCAACAAATCGAGTTGCCGGAAGTACACGTTACGGTTATTTAAACCATGCGAGCCAAAAATGTGAAATTGGCTGGACTTGGTACGGAGTAGCTTTTCAGGGAACTGGTTTAAACAAAGCCTGCAAATATGAATTACTAAATTTTGGTTTCGAAGAAATTCAATTTAAAAGAATACAATTCAGTGCAGATCTAGAAAACGAAAAATCGCAAAGAGCGATTGAAAAACTAGGTGCTTTAAAAGAAGGTTTGTTTAGAAATAATTATATCGATTCTGAAGGAAACAGCAAAGACGATGTTTATTACAGTATAATTTTGGAGGAATGGAAAAATACTAAACGAGATTATTTTGGAGAGTTTATTTAAAATATTATGGTAATAGAAAAAATCTTATTTTAGTCTGCGATTTTTAAGATGATAAATACCAAATAGACAAATCCTACAATGCAATTATACTCAGAACATTACGTAAGTCAAAAAGCGGAAAGGTTTGTCAATAAAGTTTGGTGTTTGGATAACAGCATCGGCGAAAGCCTGATCGAGAACAAACTTGTTTTACCAAACGGCTGTTTTAATCTTGCATTTGTAACTGGAAATATAATTGAGGTTCACACTAGTAAAAACAAATACGAAATGAGCGAAGGAATTTACTTTTGCTCGCAAATGACCAATAAAGTTTTAGTTCATATTCAGCCCAAAACAAAAGTTACTATTGTTCAGCTTCATACTTGGGCATTATCGATGTTTCCAAAATATGATTTAACTGATTCTGCCGATTCTATCGTCAAAATTAATGCACAAGAATTGCCTTTTAACGTTAAAACAAATTTTGATATTGACGAATTTTTAAAAATTCTAAATCTTTATTTTGAAGAATTAAATGTTTTGAATCCTGACAAAAATGCAATTGAAAAAATATGCGAATTTGTAAAAAGCAAAGAAGAAGATATTTCGGTTTCGGAAATTAGTGAAGAGTTAAAATCTTCACAGCGTTTATTACAAATTAAGTTTAAAACTGCGACAGGACTTACTATTAAAAAATACATTCAGATTTTGAAGTTCCGGAAATCAGTAGATCAAATGATAAATACTGATGTGGAAAAACTGAGTTTGACAGAAGTTGCGCTTTATAACAAATACTTTGATCAGTCGCATTTTATAAAAAAATTTAAGGATGTAACTAAAACAACTCCAAAAATGTTTAAGCCCGATTCTTATTTTTTATCACAAAAAAGATAAGTTTTCGCATTTGTACAATTTTGTGAACTAGAGTTTGAATTATTTTTGCCAAATCATTAATCATCAATCAATCACAAAATGAAAATCAAACGCACTTTATTTCAATTAAAAATTCTATTAATTGGAATTTTACTTTTTCAAACCCAAATTGGGCTTTCACAAGAAGATAAAACCTCAGCCTTGTACAAAACTATTATGTCAAAAGACAGTCTTCTGTTTAATGTTGGTTTTAATACTTGCGATGTAAAACAGTTCGAAAATCTTTATACTGAAGATTTTGAGTTTTATCATGACAAAGACAGTATTTCGGATAAAGCACAATTTTTAAAAAATTTAAAAAATGGAATCTGTTCTCCAACAAAAAAATACAATTATCGAAGAGAATTAATTGACGGAAGTACTGAGGTTTATCCGTTGTTTAAAAATGGTATTTTATATGGCGCTATACAAATGGGAATGCATCGCTTTTATGAATATACTGCGGGGAAACCAGAGCAAGCAGGTAGTTATGCCAAATTCACACATCTTTGGCTGTTGAAAAACAAAGAATGGAAACTAGCAAGATCATTGAGTTATAACCATCAAATGACAAGCTCTACAGCAGGTAAAACAGATCTTTTTGATAGTGAACAGGAAACAGAAAAATGGCTCAAAGAAAATAATATTCCAACTTTAGGAATTGGAGTTATTACGGACGGAAAACTGAAACAGATTAAGGTTTTTGGCGAACTTAAAAAAGATATTTCGGCACCATATAATACCATTTGGAATGTTGCCTCTTTAACTAAACCTATAACTGCAATTGTAACGCTAAAATTAGTAAGTTCAGGTAAATGGGATTTAGATGAACCGCTTTATAAATATTGGACTGATCCGGATATTGCAAAGGATCCGAACACAAAACTTTTAACTACAAGAATTATCTTAAGCCATCAAACGGGTTTTCCGAATTGGAGATTTATGAACGAATCTGGTAAGCTGGATTTTAAATTTAAGCCTGGAACTAAATACCAATATTCTGGCGAAGGATTAGAATATTTACGAAAAGCTCTTGAAAAAAAGTTTCACAAAACACTAGATCAATTAGCGGATGAATTAATTTTTCAGCCTCTAAAAATGACAGACACTCAATTGGTTTGGAATGATAAAGTAGATCTTTCTAGATATGCGATTGGCTATGATAATAAAGGAAATGCTTACGAACCAACCAAAAACAAAACAGCAAACGCTGCCGATGATTTATTAACTACTATTGAAGATTATGGTAAATTTTTATGCAGCGTAATGAATAGTGAGGGTTTGAGTAAAAAAGTCTTTGACGACATGACTTCACATCAGGTTGAAACGAAGAAAAACAAATACTTCGGACTTGGTTTTGAAATCTACGATTTAGGAAATAATGATTATGCTTTATCACATGGCGGTGCTGATAAAGGTGTTCAGACTATTTTTATTTTGCTTCCAAAAACAAAACAGGGTTTAATCATTTTTACCAATGTTGATGATGGTTACAAAGTTTATGAGAAAATAGTAAATCATTATTTGGGCGAAAATGGTCAAAAAATAATTGATATCGAAACGAAGTAATGCTTTAATTCTAAAATATTATGATCAAACTACTTATTCTTATAGTACTGCTGATAAGCAAAATCATATAATTAAAACCCTTTGGATGTAATTACTCTCGTCTGATCCTAAATATTTTTTTTAAACACATAGAAGCATAGGTTTTCTGCCTACAAAAAGAATACAAAAAAGGAATACATTTCTTTCACATAAGCATGTTATGTTAATTTCAATTAATTGAAACGCCTTTTATGAGAAACCAAAATCTATATTTCTATGTGTTAAAATTAATTACACTCAACAGATCAATTTAAATAAGTTCAAAATAATTAATGGTAGGTAAAACGAATTGTTAGTTACGAGCATAAACCTCTAATAGCATCTTTATGTTTATGCTCAAAATTCGTCTTGATTTGAAATAAAATGAAAAAAAATGATTGATGTTGAAACCAAAATCTAAATCAATCGTCTAACCTTTTAACGGTATCTTTTTTTTGGAAAAACGTTGTAATAAAAACACAACTTACTAAAATAAAATACGTTACATAGTTTCAATCATCAATCAAAAACGAATTATTCATTAATCTTAATCCTTATCATTAATCATGAAACAATCAATCAAATCTATAGCAGTCTTTGCTTTGCTGCTTCTTTTTACAGTAAGCCTTTTTGCTCAGAATAAAGCACAGCAAATCGAGCAGCTTTTAGCAAAATATAATGAGTACGGGCAATTTAACGGTTCCGCTTTGGTAGCAGAAAACGGAAAAGTAATCTTCAAGAAAGGTTTTGGTTCCGCGAATATGGAATGGAATATTCCAAATCAAACTGACACTAAATTTAGACTGGGTTCTATCAGTAAACAATTTACGGCGCTTTTAATTGTAAAACTGGCCGAAGAAGGAAAAATAAAACTAGATGTTCCTATTACAACCTATTTGCTAGATTACCCAAAGGCAAATGGCGACAAAATAACGATTCATCAGTTGCTTACGCATACCTCTGGAATTCCAAATTATACATCGCTTCCAAATTTCTTTAAAGACAAAAGCCGAAATCCATATACTCCCGAAGAATTTGTAAAAACGTTTTCTAGTCTTCCACTTGAATTTACTCCTGGTGAAAAATTCAATTACAGTAATTCCGGCTATTTTTTATTGGGTTATATTATCGAGAAAATTTCAGGAAAAACATACGAGCAATATTTACAAGAAATCATTTTTACCCCCTTAAAAATGGTTAATTCTGGTTACGATCACAGTGATATTATTTTAAAAAACAGAGCCGCTGGTTACGAAAAACAAGGAAAAGCAATTAGAAATGCGCCTTATCTTGACATGAGTCTTCCGTACGCTGCTGGGTCTTTGTACTCAACTGTAGAAGATTTATTTTTATGGGATCAGGCTCTTTATACTAATAAACTGCTTACCCAAAAAAGCATGGAATCTTTATTTAAACCTTATATTAAAGCTTGGAATGGTTTTTACGGATACGGATGGTCTACTTATGAAGTGCCAAATGGAGAGAGTGGCAAATTAAGCATTATTGAACATGGCGGCGGAATTAACGGATTTAACACTATTATTTCGCGAATTCCCGCTGATAAAAATTTGGTTGTTTTATTGAATAATACGGGTGGAACTGCTTTGGGTGAAATGAATAAAGCTATTCGTTCTATTTTGTACAATCAGTCCTTTAATCAGCCTAAAAAATCACTGGCACTAGATTTATTAGATATTTATAATGAAAAGGGAGCTGCGAGTGGAACTGAAACTTATAAAAAGCTAAAAAATGATCCTTCGTATGCTGTTAAAGAAGGCGATATGAACCAAGTTGGATATGAATTGTTACAATCTGGAAAAAAGAAAGAAGCGATAGAAGTTTTTAAAATCAACGCAGAAACTTTTCCAAAATCAGGAAATGCTTATGATAGTTTAGGCGAAGCTTATTTAGCTGATGGCGATAAAAAAGCGGCTATTGCTAATTATAAAAAAGCGGTAGAGCTTGATCCAACAAACGAAAACGGAAAAAAAGTATTAGCCGATCTTTTAAAAAAATAGAATTATAAAAAAAACTTCCCATAAAACTGTTTTTATGGGAAGGTTTTTTTAGGTTCAAAGATGCATAGAGGCAAAGGAACAAAGGTTTTTAAAGCTTACAACTTGAAACCTGAAACCTGAAACTTGAAACTTGAAACTATCTTTCTTTTGGTTTTAAAACTAGTTTTGTAGACGTTTTTATGATTTCGTCTTTGTTCAGCTTCATTTTTCTAAACTTTCCTTCATTGTACATTTCTGCCTGATCGCTGTAATGTTTACTAAATGGATTTCCAGATTGTCCCGTTGGTAAAATACTCCAGCTGTTTTCAATATCCGAAAAATCAACAATTCGTCTGGTTGATGGGCCGCCTTTTACATAATACTTCCCTTCATTGTTTAAACCAAAAAATAAGTTATTAATTACTTCATTTGATCCCGGAGATCCAAAAGGCCCCACATTAAATAAACCTCGAAGTGCAGCAACTTTTCCAAGCGGATGTTCATGTTCAACTGTATGCACTTTCTCCCATTTCCAATCAACAACAGTATTTCCTAATTGTTTTTGAAGTGCTGTAACAGTCTCATGAAATGATTTTACAACAATATCCTTTCTCGTTTCTTTTACATTTTTAGTTTTAACATTATCCCACCAAACTGAATTTTCATTTTTAATTTGATTGGCTATAACTTGTTTTCCTATCGAAATTCCTAAAAACAAATTAAAATTGTCCTCTCCCATTTCATCTTCAAAAGTATTCTTTAAATACAAATACACCCATTTATTATAAATCGTTGGTGCAACATCTTCCAGATTGGTTGTTCCTTTCCACGTTTTTAAAACATTTACAGCTTCCTTTTCTTCTGCTGAAATAGTATTTAGATCAATATTTGAAATCAGATTTTTAACCGTTTCAACCGCAACATCAGAAGTGTTGTCGTAAATCATTTTGCTGATTGCTTCTTTATCCCAATCTGATTTTGCATCCATTAACCCCGAAATTCTTTTGGCACGATCTTCTGGCAGATAATATCCTGGATACAAATAACCATCGATTGCTTCTGGCTGGTTATTGGCCGAATAAACATATCCCCATTTTGGATTTTCGGCAGATGGATTCTTCGAAAAATCTAAATATTCTACAATATCCTCCTTTCCTGTTGAGCCGTCTAAAATTAAATGCGTATTCACACCTTTATTATGTTTATACAATTTTCCCGTTGCCCACCAAGCCACATTTCCTTTAGCATCGCCGTACATCACATTTAATCCCGGCGCAGCAACTAACTGAGTCGCTTTTCTAAACTCCTCTTTATTTTTTGCGTGCGAAAGCCCATAAACAGCATCAAGAATCTGAATAGGCTGCTGCGTATATGTCCACAACATTGCAATTGGAGTTTTCTTATCCAAATGATCCAGTAAATCATTCATAATTGGTCCGTGTCGACTTGATTTAATCGTTAGAACAACATCCGAAGTATCTTTTACCTTAATGGTCTTTTTTCTAACTTCATAAGTTGCAAAACCAGTTGGAGTTTGATATTGATTTAAATCTCCCGTTTTGTTCTTTTCTTGATAAAAATCGATATCATCATTTTCAAACATGGTTAAACCATATGCATATTCTCGATTGTGTGCCAATAACGGAAACGGAGTTCCTGCCAAATAACAACCGTAAAGTTCATGTTCTGGCGTTACAATATGCGCTTCGTACCAAGTTGCAGGCTGTGAAAACCCAATATGCGGATCATTCGCAAAAATTACTTTTCCGCTCTTCGTTTTGTTTGGACCCGCAACCCAGCTGTTACTTCCTATAAATGGCGGAATTGGCGATTTATCTAATAAAGCTGTTATCGATTTTGAAATCGCTGTATACTCTTCAATATTCTCTTTTGAGCTTTTAATCTGCGTAGTATTAAATTCGCCTTCAATTCCTAAATCTTTCAAATAAGCGGCGCCGTATCTATTGCGAATATCTGTTAGTAATGGATCTGTTTTTTGAGCCATTGCAAAACTAAAAGACATATATCCAAAAATATTATAGACATCATTTATAGTGAATTTTTGCTTTTTAACACCAACAAGAGTAAATTCAATTGGCGTAGTTCCCTCATCCAAATATTGATTAATTCCATCTAAATAAGCCTGCGTTAGTTTATAACTCACACTATTCTTGTCTAATTTTGAAATGGCTTTTGCCGAAGCTTCTTCAATTCCAATTCCAGAGAAAAACTTATCATTTTTAAGCGCAACAGATCCGAAAATTTCTGATAACCTGCCCGGAGCAATTCTGCGAAGCAATTCCATCTGCCACAATCTTTCCTGAGCATGAACATATCCAAGAGCAGTCATAGCATCTTTTTCAGAATCGGCATAAATATGAGGAACGCCGTATTCGTCAAAATAAACAGTTGTTTCTTTTTGAAGGTTTTTCAATTGCAATTCTCCTTCATATTTGGGTTTTAAATGAAAAATACAGGCACATAAACCTATTCCAATTACAACAACAAGTACTAATAAAACCAGTAGAAATTTTTTAAATCTTCTCATATTTTGCAAAAAGTATAAATAATTAGGGTTTGTAAAATGATGTAACCAAAAAACAGAATAATGTAAAATACATTCTCTTTTAAAGTCTAAATTTATGTATTTAAAATCAATAGTATAAATGTCTGTCTATAAAAAAATAGCTATTGGAGTAATTTCTCTTTTTATTCTTGTAATTCTGATCAACATTGGTCTGAATTACTGGATCAAAAAACAGCTTCCAATAATTATTCACGAAAAGAACAAAACGGCTTACAACATCAATTACGAAAAAATTGAAGTTTCTCTTTTTTCTCGAAATATCAATGCCCAAACATTATTAGTAAGTCCGAAAAACGAACCAAAAGACAGTAAAAACGGGCTTTTTTCTAAAATCGAATCAGTTACAATTAAACATTTTAACATTTGGGATTTGGCTTTTAGAGATATTATTCAGGCCGAAAGTATAATTATCAATAAACCTCGGGTTATTTTATACAAAAAAGGCGAGAAACTATTGAACAACAACAAAAGCATCAAAACCGAAATCATTGAACCTTTTCGAAAAATAATTGCTGTTTCAAATATCTATCTTAATGACGGAACGGTAGATGTTGTTTCTTTAGATACAGAAAAACCAATTTTAAGCATCAAAAAAATTATTCTAAAATTAGAAGGAATACTGCTGACAGACGCTACTTTAAAAGAAAAAATTCCACTGCAATATAAAACGTATGCATTGGTTATTGATAGTTTATTTTATAGACCAAGCGCTTTTTATCATATCAATATTGGTAAAATAAGTACCGAGAAAAACTTTTTAAAAATCAACAACTTCTCTCACCTTCCGCAATTTAATCGACGAGAGTTTATTAAACGATTAGACAAAGAAAAAGATATTTATACCTTAAAATTCGATTCAGCACAAGTGCAAAAAATGAATTGGGGTTTTAAAAACGATCGCTTTTTCTTCAAGGCAAATTCAATTGTAATCAATCATTTTGATGCCAATATCTATCGCGGAAAAATGCCAAAAGATGATCTGAGCAAGAAATATCTTTACAATCATTTATTGCGAAATATTAAATTTCCTCTTCAAATTGATACTTTACAAGTTCTGAAATCGAAATTAGTTTATGAAGAAGAAATTGATTTTGCTAAAGGTCCTGGAATTTTAAATTTCGACAAATTTAACTTGCAGGCCGTCAATCTAAAAAGTGGTTTTGGATTGAAAAAAACCGATGATGTCAAAATTAAAGTGAAATGTATTTTCATGAAAAACTCTCCGCTGGATGTTGATTGGAGTTTTAATGTTTTAGATAAAAAAGACAGTTTTCATATTCAAGGCGTTATTTCAAACTTTAATGTTGCCGCTATGGGAAAATTCAGCAAACCTTATATGAACGCTTCCTTTACAGGAAATTTTAATAAATATCGCTTTGATTTCTATGGAAACGACAATATCTCAAAAGGAAATGCATCTCTAGATTATGATGACTTAAAAGTGAAATTATATAAAAAGGAAAAGCCTGAAAAAGAAGCCAAACTCAAATCTGCCATTGCCAATTTATTGGTCAAAAACGACTCAAAAGACAAGGCAAAAACCGCTGATGTCGAAATTGAAAGAATTCAGGAAAAATCATTTTATAATTTTCTATGGCGAAGCATCGCAGAGTCTTTGAAAAAGATTTTGATTTAGTTTCTCAAACTTTTTCCGCCGCGAATTGCACAAATTTTCACAAATTAATCATAGAGCTTGATTGAAAAAAAAATGGCGCGAATTCGTATAATTCGTGGCAAACAATCTACAAACCTGATAATTATCAGGTTTTTAAAAAATATTTTTTTTTTCATTTGCTTTTATTTTAACCTGAAAACAAATGACAAAAACACCTTTGCATACTTTCCATATTCCGGTAATGGGACTTGCCTATACGATAGACAGCCCAATAAGAGTGGCTCAATACGGGATTTCGTCTGTGGTTTCAATCGCTGATGACGATCTAATTGAAAAGATGCGTAATTTCTACAGCACTAAATTCAACATTCCATACGAAGAAATAAGTCAGAAATTTCACGATTATCGCGCTGAAAGAATTACTTCTTACTTAAATTTAGTTGACAAAATTGTAAAAGAAAAATTTGAAACTTTTAAAACTGAATTAGCCGAAAGCAAAACAGCTCTTGAAAATTTCATGTCGATGCTGCCTAATACTTCTGATATCAAAAAAGGTTTCCAGAATTTATTGGATGATGGTATTTCTTTTAAAGAAAACATTCAAAGCTATATTGAATCACATCTTTTTCCAGGAGAAATTGACGTTAACATTATGACAAAACTGGACAAAGATAATTTTATTAAAAACGAACAGCTTCCAATTGAATTTAATGACGCTCACGCAGCTTTAAGAGGTTTTGCAAATAGTAATTTAGAATCGTCTGTTGTACTATCTGCGGGAATGAATCCGAGATTGTACAGCTACTTTGAAAACTTCAAAGATTTTTTTCCAAATGAAAAAAACGAACTAAAAAAGAAAATCATTCTAAAAGTAAGTGATTTTAGATCGGCTATGATTCAGGGTAATTTCCTTGCTAAAAAAGGACTTTGGGTTTCTGAATATCGAATTGAATCTGGATTAAACTGCGGCGGTCACGCTTTTGCAACTGACGGACTCTTATTAGGGACTATTTTAGAGGAATTCAGACAGAAAAAAGAGCAATTGGTACAATCTGCTCACGATTTAATGATTAAGGCACTACAGCTAAAAAATCAAGCTTTTCCAGAAAATCCTTTAGAGTTAAAAATTACGGTTCAAGGCGGTGTTGGAACTGCTGAGGAGCATGAATTTTTATTAGACCATTACAAAGTTGATTCTGTGGGCTGGGGAACTCCATTTTTATTAGTTCCAGAAGCTACATCTGTAGATCAGGAAACACGAAATTTATTGATGAAAGCCAAAGAAGATGATTTGTATTTAAGTCATATTTCGCCCTTGGGAGTTCCGTTTAATACTTTGCGCGGCACTTCAAACGAAATCTTAAAACAAAAACGTATTCACGAAAACAAAGCGGGAAGTTCATGCCCAAAGAAATTCTTAGCCTTAAGCAAAGAATATGATCCTCATGGAATTTGTACGGCTTCAAAAAAATATCAGGATATAAAATTGGCAGAATTAGAAAATGTAAAAGATACTTTATCTGCTGATGCATTTGAAAAAAGCAAAATCAAAATCACAGAAAAATCATGTTTATGTGTTGGTCTAGCAAATGCTTCTTATCTTGAAAATGATATAAAAATAAAAGGTCAAGCGCAAGGCGTTGTAATTTGTCCAGGACCAAATATGGCTTATTTTGACCATGAAGTTTCATTAAAAGAAATGTTACAGCATATTTATCAAGGAAAAACAATTTTAAGAACAAATGACCGTCCTAATTTATTTGTGAAAGAATTGAAAATGTATGTTGATTATTTTAGAAATGAAATTGAAACAATTTCAGGTGAAGTAAGCACAAATCAGCTTAAAAAATGGAATTCTTTTAAAACAAATATTTTAGATGGAATTGAATACTATCAAAATCTATTTTCATCTACTTTTTACTTTAAAGCTGAAGAAGAAAAAATCAAAAAACAATTCGATTTTTATAAATCCGAATTAAACGCAATTTCAATACCAACTTTACAATTAGCTTAAAGCAAAACCCCGATCAAGATTTCTTAATCGGGGTTATTTATTTAAACAAAAAAGCAGTTACTCCTTTTTCTTTTTACTATCAATAATAGCACCTGTTCCGGCTCCAACTCCTGCTCCCGCTAATCCTCCTATAATTGCACCTTGCCCTTTTTTCTTACTGACAATTGCTCCAGTTGCTGCACCAACTCCTGCACCAATTACGGCGCCTTTAGCTGCAGAGCTCCAACCTTTCTTTTTAGCTGGTGCTGCTGTTGTCGCTGCAGCAGTTCCATTTGCTTGCTGATGCACAACAACAACTTTTTCTTTTTCAGATTCAATTTTTTGTTCTTCTTTAATCTTAGCCATTTCAGTCTTCATTGAATCGATAACTCGCTGCTTGTTAATCTCAACTTTCATTGAATCAATACTGGCTTGTTTGGCTTTATTTATATCTTCTTTATTTTGATTCTGACAAGAAGTTAAAAGTATTACCGCTAATAAAATATATAAGCCTTTCATGATTGTAGTTTTTAATAATTATACACTACAAAATAAAGAATATCTGCTATAATGTTTATTACAGAATTTTTTGGAAAATTTATATGATTTGAAGATTATAGGCTTATTGACAATTTTATGTCATTTCGAGGAACGAGAAATGACAAACTGTATAGAAACTTTGCAAAAACTTTGCACCTCTGCGACTTTGCGACTTTGCGAGATTCTTCTTTTTACTTCCCTAAAATTCCTTTTTTCAAAATTTGCCCAAAGTCATACATATCCTCATAAGAGCAATACAAAGGAACTGGCGCCAGACGAATTACGTTTGGTTCACGCCAATCTGTAATAACTCCATTTTTCATTAAATAATCAAACAAGCTTCTTCCTTCTCCATGTAGAAAAACAGACAATTGCGAGGCTCTTTCTTCTGGATTTACAGGTGTAATAATTTCAAAAGTACTTTCAACCTCCTTATCAATTTCGTGCAGAATAAATTCTAAATAAGATGTTATATGATCACGTTTTGCAATTAAAGCATCCATTCCAACCTCAGCAAACATTTCTACAGATGCCAAGTAAGGTGCTAATGACAAAACCGGAAGATTACTAATCTGCCATCCTCCTGCTCCGTGAACGGGATCAAAAGTTGGTTCCATTTTAAAACGGCGTTCTTTATTGTGTCCCCACCAGCCAGCGAAACGTGGTAAATCTGGATCATTGTGATGTCTTTCGTGAACAAAAACTCCAGAAGCATTTCCTGGTCCTGAATTCATATATTTATAACTGCACCAAGCAGCAAAATCTACATTCCAATCGTGAAGTTCTAATTTGATATTTCCAGCTGCATGTGCTAAATCCCAACCCACTTTTGCTCCAGCTTTATGTCCAGCTGCGGTAATAGTTTTTATATCGAAAACCTGCCCGGTATAATAATTTACTCCGCCAATTAAAACTAAAGCTAATTCATCGCCAACTTCTTCAATTTTTGCTAAAACATCTTCAAGACGAATATTATGCTCACCTTCGCGGCGTTTGATTTCTACAATAGCATCTTCTGGTTTATAGCCATGAAAATTCACTTGACTTTGAAACATATATTGATCTGATGGAAATGCTTTTTCTTCGCAGATAATTTTATAACGTTTGCCTTTTGGCTGATAAAATGAAACCATCAATAAATGAAGATTTACGGTTAAAGTATTCATAACCGTAACTTCTGACGGAAGCGCTCCCACAATTTTACTCAACGGTTCTGCAAATCTTTCCTGATAATCCCACCAAGGTTTATCTGCATAAAAATGACCTTCTACAGCTAATTCTGCCCAGTCATTCATTACCTCATCTATATAAGCTTTTGTGCGTTTTGGTTGTAATCCTAAAGAATTTCCTGTAAAATAAATTACTCGTTTGTCATTAACCTTTGGAAAAATGAATTCTTGTTGATAGTGACTCAACGCATCTTGTGCATCAAGTTGTTTCGCAAATTCGCGTGTATTTTGAAAAGTCATTGTGTTTTTGTTTTGGATGCTAAAATAACAAAAATTGTTTATTTTGTTTCAAGTTTAAGGTTTCAAGTTGATATGCTTCCTGGTATTTAACCGCAAAGTTCGCAAGGTTTTTTGTTCCGTTTGTGTTTGCCAAATGCATAAGAACGCAAAGCTTTGCGAACTTTGCGGTTAAATCGCATAACGAACATCAAACTTGAAACCATTAAAAACAGAAAACCCGACAGATTCTAAAAAAACTGTCGGGTTCTTATTTTGAAAATAAATTCTAATTAAAGAATTAACATCGCATCTCCGTAAGAATAGAATTTATATCCTTCTTTGATCGCTTCGTCGTATGCTTTTTTCATTAAGTCATGACCACAGAAAGCAGAAATCATCATTAATAATGTTGATTTTGGTGTGTGGAAATTAGTAATCATACAGTTTGCAATACTAAAATCGTGAGGAGGAAAAATAAATTTATTTGTCCATCCTTCATAAGGATTTAAAGTATTTGCAGAAGAAACAGAACTTTCGATTGCACGCATAGAAGTTGTTCCTACAGCACAAATACGTTTTTTCTTTGCTTTTGCTTCATTTACGATGTCACAAGCCTCTTGTCTGATAATTAATTCTTCTGAATCCATTTTGTGTTTAGATAAATCTTCAACCTCAACTGGATTAAAAGTTCCTAAACCTACGTGAAGTGTAACCTCAGCAAAGTTTACTCCTTTGATTTCTAATTTTTTCAAAAGGTGTTTTGAAAAGTGTAGACCAGCAGTTGGTGCCGCTACAGCTCCTTCTTCTTTTGCATAAATGGTTTGGTATCTTTCAGCATCTTCGGCAGTAACCTCTCTGCTGATATATTTAGGAATTGGAGTTTCTCCAAGTTCTGTCAATTTGTTTCTAAACTCTTCGTAAGAACCGTCATATAAAAAACGTAATGTTCTACCACGAGAAGTTGTATTATCAATTACTTCGGCAACTAATGAATCATCATCGCCAAAATAAAGTTTATTTCCAATACGGATTTTTCTAGCTGGATCAACTAAAACATCCCATAAACGCTGCTCAGAATTTAATTCTCTTAATAAGAAAACCTCAATTCTTGCACCCGTTTTTTCTTTGTTTCCGTACAAACGTGCAGGAAAAACTTTTGTATTGTTAAGAATTAAAACGTCTCCGTCATCAAAATAATTGATAACATCTTTAAACATTTTATGTTCGATTGTTTGTTTTTGACGGTCAATTACCATTAAACGAGATTCATCTCTATTTTCTGCCGGAAATTCAGCCAAAAGTTCTTTCGGTAAATTGAAATTGAAGTGTGATAATTTCATATTTGAAGTTAGATTTTAAAATATCAATCTTAGACTTTTTTATCTAAAATTTTAAATCGCTTGCAAATATACGATTGTGAGATAGGCGTTGTCAAGTGTTTTGACGTTTATTTTCAAAAGCCCTTGATTTAGTGATGTTTCGGAAAGCATTAAAAATGTTTTTTTTCTTACACAATCCTAATTTAACGAATTATTGTCATTTCAACGAAGGAGAAATTTTGTGGTTATACCCAAATTCAACCATAAAAAAACCTCTGGTTGAAACCAGAGGTTATGTGATCAAGTTTTGTATAAAGCCTCTTTTATGAACTTATATAACTTATATGGTTTCAAAAAATTTTATAATTCTGAAATCTGAAAGTTTAATGCTTTTAAATCATTCCAAAAATCTGGATATGATTTTGAAACTACTTCAGCATCATCAATAATAATTGGCACTTTTATAGCAAGCGGAGCAAATGCCATTGCCATACGGTGATCGTTGTAAGTTGCAATATGAACATCCTGATTAATTTCTCCAGATGGCAATAAAGTCAAACTGTCGTTAGTTACAGAAATATTGGCTCCTAATTTTGTAAGCTCAATTCTTAAAGCCTCGAGTCTATCCGTTTCTTTAATTTTCAACGTATGAAGACCTGTTAAATGGCATCCGATTCCTAAACCTAAACAAGTTACTACAATTGTTTGCGCAATATCTGGTGTATTATTCAATTCAAAATTTACATCTTCATATGTAAAACCTGCCTGTTTTTCCAATGTCATTTGATTATTTTGGAAAGTAGTTTTTACACCCATTTTTTCATACAGAGAAACTAATTCTGAATCTCCTTGCAAGCTGTTTTCTTTATAGCTGCTTAAAGTTATTTTTGCAGCATCGGCCAAAGCCGCAAGACTGAAGAAATACGACGCAGAACTCCAATCAGATTCTACAACCATTTCTTTCGACTCAATAGATTCTTTAGGATAAACTTTTATTACATTTCCCTCAAAACTAGTTTGAATATCTAAATCTTTCAGCAAGGCCAAAGTCATTTTGATATACGGAATCGAAGTAATTTCTCCTTCTAAAGTCAATTCTAAACCATTCTCTAATTTTGCCGCTACTAACAATAACGCCGAAATATATTGGCTGCTAACATTTGCTGCTAAAGTAACTTTTGAAGCAGTTACTTTTTTTCCTTTGATTCGAATTGGCGGATAACCAACTTCTTTTTCATATGAAATTTCAACTCCTAATTGTGCCAAAGCTTCAACTAAAATTTTAATCGGACGTTCTTGCATTCTGCTTGAACCTGTCATTACCACTTCTCTGCCTTCGTTAACTGCAAAATATGCTGTTAAGAAACGCATTGCGGTTCCAGCGTGATGAATGTCAACAATTTCGTCATTTCCAGCTAGAGCTTTCTGCATTACTTCGCTGTCATCAGAGTTAGAAGTATTAGCTAATGTAATATTTGGAAATAAAGCTTTTAGTAATAATAAGCGATTTGTTTCGCTTTTAGAACCCGTGATATTTAGTTGCGAATTATCAATCGTAAATTGTGAATTCGTGCTTAATTTTAAATTCATGATTTTAGTTATGTATTGCGAATTGTGAGTGACATAATTCGAGTGCGCAATTTACCACTCCTCGCCCGTAAATCAAAATCTGAGTTAAAATTTCACAATTATTTCAATTTATCGTTGTTTTTGTGACGATCTTTATCTCTAACTGATTTTAAGTCCATTTTTTTATCAAAAGCGGCTTGTAAATCGATTCCTGTTTGATTCGCAAGACATAGAACAACAAAAACAACATCGGCTAATTCTTCGCCTAAATCTTTATTTTTATCACTTTCTTTTTCTGATTGTTCTCCATAACGACGAGCAATAATTCTAGCCACTTCGCCTACTTCTTCTGTAAGCTGAGCCATATTGGTTAATTCGTTAAAATAACGAACGCCGTGTTCTTTTATCCAAGTATCAACATCTAGTTGTGCATTTTTCAAATCCATCTTTAAGCTTTTTTTAGAACAATTTTTTCATTTTGACTAGCAATCATTTTTTGAAACAAAGTTTTCAATGCATTGTAGTCTTCAGCTGCAAAAATACTATTGTTAATGTCTTTTGAAAAGCTAAATTGGATTTTGTTTCCTTCGTTTAAAATATTTAATGATAAACTTATAGACTTATCTTCGAGCGAAAGTCTGGTTGATTTTGGAAGCATTTCTACAATATAACCTTGTGGTATTTCCAAAATTGCAAAAACTTTTTCTTGTGTAGGATATCCAAAATAAACTCCCATTTGTCTATCTTCCTGTACAAAAGGATTTTTTGACTGCGTATAGAACAACATGGGATTTACATACAATTTCTCTCCTATCCTTTCCACAAAATTATCAGTTTCAAAAGTAAAAGTTTCTACAAGCGGATCGGAAATATTGGAAATTTTATTAGTTACTAAATAATCAGAAATCTTTAGATCACCAAGCTGCTGCTCCAATTTTTCGAGATAATTCTCTTGATTTTGTTTTCCGTTTTCTACTCTAAATCTATAAGCTTTATAATCTGTTCTTTGAATTCTAATTTTTCCATCGATTTTTCCCTCTTCATTAATTCTAAAGCTTATATTAACATTTTCTCTTGAAGGTTGTCGCGGAACTAAATCAATTTCTTTAGAAGTTCCGTCACTCTTAATTAATCTTCCTTTCCAATTTAAAACATTTAAAGGAAGTATATCTGGTGATGTAAATTTTCTAGATGCATCTAATAAAATTTGCTTTCCATCAATTTCAACTGCTGCAATTACATAATTAAACCCGGTTCTTGTAGGATAAATTGGAATTCCATTTTCAATTGTACTCACCAAAACGGGATTTGCTTCTATTCCTGCCCATTTCAACATATTTAACAGTATGAAATTGATTTCTACAATATTTCCAGTTTGATCTTTATATGCTTTTTCAATTCCTTTATCTGTGTATAAACTATTAATTTCATTCCAGTTCATTTTATTCTGAACGAACTGAAAAATAACATTCATTCTATCTTTTTGAGACGGAACATTTGCAACTATCTTTTTTACGTCTTCCAGCAAAAAACTATTATTATTGAGCTCTTTCCCAAAACGATCATCTTTAAAAATAGTAGAAGCTACACCTTCCCATGTTATTGTATAATCCTTCACAGGCTGATCCGGCATTCGAACACGTTCTAATTCATGTTTGATAGAGCCTCGATAATTCTCTATATTATTGACATAAGGTTCTTCTTTTAGCGCAGAGATATTTTTCCCCGAATAAAATGCATTAATCTGCTTGTAAGTCATTGAACAATCTTGACCATATTTATTTATAAAACCCTGACTTCCCGTCACAATTTTAGAATTGTTTTCTAAGGCATGATTACCTACTAAAAGAGTTTTATAAATATAATATTCTGGAAACTCTGTTTTATATTCAAAATAATTTAAAGGAATACTATATTGAAAATCAAAATCGGGAAATTGAACAATGTTTTCAGTCTTTAAAATATATTTATATTCTATTATAGACCCAACTTTTACATTTGGAAATGTAATTGATTTTTCATTCCAGTATTCATTAATTTTCTTCTTGAATTGTGCTTGATTTTCAAGCTTTATTTTTTCAATTTTACCATTTTCAAGATTGTAGGTTACCGCATTTGAAAATGTCAACAAGTCTTCATTTAAATTCTGATATCCAACATAATACTGCACCTTCTGATTTGCCCATTTGAGACCTTCTTTTTTGTATATTTTGATTTTAAATTCATAAGTATGAATTGCAGAAAAACCGATTTTCTCACTATAAGTAAAGACCGTTTTCCCTTTTTTAAATAAAATTGCCGCTGCGGCTGAGGAATCTGCAGGATGTATTTTTTCCTGCAATTCATCAACCATAACTTTTCCAAGCTCATAATTTTGAGCGTTGGTTTTTACAATTCCAAAGATTAAAAAAGCAATTATTACTAAGGTTTTAAAATTCATATTATATTCTTTTTAAAACTATTTTCTCCGTTTCTTTTGCAATCATTCCTTTATAGTATTCTTTCAGCATTTCATATTGATCAGTTGAAACAATTGCTTCATTTATCTGGTGCTGAATATTTAATTGTAATGTACTGCCATCTGAAGCAATATTAAATTTAAAGCTTCCTAAATTATCCTCCATATTAATAATGGCTGCTTTTGGAAGAGTCTCAACTGCAAAACCATCTGGAATCCTAATAATAATATTATATTTATCTAAAAACGGATACCCAAAATCTACTGGATACTCTCTTACTTCTTGTTTAAATGGATTTTTTTCGTTTGTAAAAAACAACATTGGGCTAACGTATATTTTACCCCCTATAACTTCACATAAATTATTCCCTGCAAACGAATATGATTCTGTAATTGGCATCAAGAGATCTTTTTCGTTTGCTTTCGAGTATTCAGAAATTTCTATTTTATTATTCTCATTCTCTAGTTTTTCTAAATATTCTTCTTCTTTTAAACTAAAAATATTCTTTCTGGTAATCATCGCATTATAATCAGTACACTGTCTTCTGGTTTTCCCTGTAACCTTACCTTCTGGATCAATACTATAATTTATAAAAACAATATCATTTGAAGCCTTTTTAGGCATTAAATCAACTTCTTCAGAACTACCGTCTTTTCTAATTAATCTTCCTAGCCAGTTTAACGCTCTAAATGGTAAAACATTTGGAGTTGCAAATTTATCTGAAGCGTCTAATAAAATATTTCCATTTGGTGTTTCAACAGCAGCAATTACATAATTGAAAGCGGTTCTGTTTGGAAAAACTGAAATTCCATTAGAACGTGTACTTACTAAAACCGGATTTGCTGTTAATCCTGCATTGCGCAGCATGGCCGTTAACATCAAGTTGATATCGGCAATGTTTCCTGTTTTTTCTTTATACGCTTTTTTTACTCCATTATCACAGCCATATCCGTAATAATCATTCCATTTCACATTTGCTTTAACGTGATCAAAAATTACCAGAATCTTTTCTTCCACAGTATTTTTATCGGCCAATATTTTCTTCAAATCCTCCTCGAAATAACCTGTTTTATTCAATTCCGGACCAAAATCATCATAATCATAAATTGTTTTTGCTACAGAATTCCAATCTGTCGAAAAAGTCTTTAGTGGTGAATTTGGAAATCTGGTCATCGATAATTCGTGTGCTATACTTGATGTGTAATTATCAATATTATTAACATAAGCTTCTTCTTTCATTGCTGGAAAATCTGTAGCAACGTAAGTAGTTTGCGTTTCTTGATAAGCTACTTTTTCTTGAGAAAAACTAGTTCGAGAAACACCATCAGATCGCTCTTTACTAGTAAAAACAATTTCTTTCAAGTTCTTCGCAGTTGTGATTTTTGGATAAACGTATCCTCTTTGTTTTGTATTAAAAACATAATACTCAGGAACGTACGTTTTAAACTCTGAATAATTCACTGGAATACTACTCTGAAAATCCCACTCTCTAATTGACTGAGCACTCGGACTTCTTACCGAATAACTAAATTCGATAACTGACCCTTCTTTTACGTTAGGCATCGTAATCTTTTTTTGACCTCTAAATTTGTTTATGACTTCATCAAAAGCTCCATCGCTTTTTAGCTTTGTTTTTTCAATTTTACCATCTACAAGATTATAAGTCACTGCATCAGAAAAACTAACTTTTTCTTTAAAACTACCGTTATTATAATACCAAACTTTTTGGTTTGCCCAATCGTACCCTTCTTTTTTGTAAATCTTAATTCTGGTTTCGACGTCTGTCAAAGTAATAAACCCGTCGTTTATATCATATTCAATTCTCGCTTTTCCTCTTGTGTACAATACAGCTGCCACTGCCGATGAGTCTTTAGGATGAACTTTTTGTTCTAGTTCTGCAATTGACACTTTTCCTAATTTAAATTCCTGCGCGTTTATTTTTGAAACAAACAACAACAGAATTGATAAACATAATGGTTTACTAAATTTCATTTTGGTTATGGTTTATTTGGGTTAGTTTTTGGTTAATATAATTTTTGCATTGTCGTTTCGCGAAACTTGCTCCATAAAAAGTCTATATTCATCATATTCTTTACTGGAATACTTTCCGTTATTTAGAAGCATAGATCTTTTATAGATTAGTTTGTTATTATCTTTTTTAATTATCTCCGTTTTGTATTCTCCGAATTTTCCTTTAAGCTCATAATTTTGAGGAAGAAATTCGATACTAAAACCTGCAGGAAGATTTATTTCAATTTCATCTGCATCTAAATAGCCGCGCTGAATTTGAAATGGATTTTTACGATTTCTAATTCTGTTTACATTTCCTGTATATTGGTTAAAAGCATCTAAGACAAAAATTATTTTGTTTCCTGAAATCTGACCATAATTTGAAGCGCTTATTTGAACATCTTCTATAAAACGAATATTTTCTTTATCATTAGTAAACGTTATTTTACCCAACTTCAAATTGTTGATATTATCCCAATACTCTTTGTAGTGTTTTTCTTTTTCATTTGGCTGTAAGGTTTCGACTCTGGATTTCGCATCATATTGACTTCCTTGCGAATCTATTTTTAAAACCCCTGAGAAATCACCATTTTCATTAACAGTATACGTCCCTTTTCCTATTTGAGTATTTCCTTTATCATCATAAATTTTAGTTCTAACAATTTCTCCGCCTTCAGGTTTAACCACCAAAACATCTCTATCATCAGTAAAAGTACCTTGGTAACCAAACGGGGCATCTTGACTTGTGCATTCCAGCCAAGTATAAGTATCACCATTGGGAATTGCTAATATCATATGATTTCCCTGCATCGAAACAAAATCAGATTGGATATTTGCCTTATCAGCATCACCATATAAAATTGTATTATAAGACGGCACATCAACTGCCTGCAAAAGTGCTTTGGTATAATTTGACAAAGCCTTGCAGTCGCCATAACCTAAACGATCAACGTCGCTGGCAAGCATTGGTTTCCAACCACCAATTCCAACCGCAATATTTACATATCTTGATTTCTTCTGTACGTAATCATAAATGATTTTTGCTTTCTTGATTGGGTCTTTTTCATCGCCAACAAGCACTTTCATTTTCGCTTTGGTTTCTTCTGGCAAAATGGTTGTTCCTGTTAAAACCTTCTCTCCGTACCATTTCCCAAATGCTTCCCAAGTTGTTGCTGTACCATCAACGCCTTCTAAATGAAATTTTTCAAGCCCCATCATGACTCTTGGAAACAAAACTTCTGAAGATGGACTTAAATCTTCTAATTTCTGTGCTAATATATTCTGTGCTATATAACCGAGTTTTGTAGTAGACTCTTCTGATTTTTTTATATTATATCCAGAAAACTGAAATTCCTTTTTTTTGAATCCTAAATCACTTGGGTAAGAAACATTGAGCACACATTTTTCGACGCTTACATTGTAACCGCCCAAGAAATACCATCGTGGTATAAAAGCCGTATTTGAAGTTTCTGTTTCACAGCTGTACGCAATTGTAAATGGATATAAAATTGGAGTGTAACTTAAAAAAACAACACGGCTGTCTGAGAAAAGCGTGCTCCCACTTACAGCGCTCTGATCTTTAAAATCTTTTCGTTTGATTTTTTTTATTTCATTTCCGGCCGCATCATAAACAACAGCTTCGATACTGCTGATTGAAGTGGTTTTATCATAATGCTGATAAGCATCAATATGACTAAGTCCTTTTTCATTTAAAACCGTTACAACTCTTTGTGTTTTAATATTCATGCTTCGTTGCGAAGCAATCATAATATCAATTTGATCTAATCGAACAACTGCATTCGCATTTTGTTTTAGACTATCTGGAATTAAGGCAATACTGTAATTAGCCTTTTGTGCAAATGAAATAAGGGTAAATAAGAAAAAAACTAACGATAATCTCGGGCTTCTCATTGGTAAGTAATTTCTTCAAATATATATTTTTTTTAGAAATTCTTAACATTTGTCTAATGATTTTTTAATCTCTGTTTTTACTGTCTATTAAGATAGTAACAGGGCCATCATTTATCAGACTTACCTTCATATCAGCGCCAAAAATTCCAGTTTGTACTTTTTTATCGAACTCTTTTTCTAAAGATTTTACAAAGTTCTCATACATGGGAATCGCAAATTCAGGTTTTGCGGCTTTTATGTAAGATGGTCGGTTTCCTTTTTTTGTAGAAGCGTGAAGTGTAAATTGACTAACGACAATTATATCGCCGTCGATGTCTTGAACCGAGCAGTTCATAACGTCATTTTCGTCTCCAAAAATTCTCATTTTTATTATTTTTCCAGCAAGCCAGTCAATATCTTCCTGAGTATCGGCATCTTCAATTCCAACTAAAACCAATAACCCTTTTTTTATGTTGGCTGTTTTTTCTCCGTCAACAGTAACGGAAGCTTCTGAAACTCTTTGAAGAACAATTTTCATGAATTAAAATATTATTTTGGTAGTAGAGTGACCTTTTTAAAGTGTAAAATACTGGCTATTAAATGCAAATGGCTATTTTCTCGTTTCATCACTCGCTGCACGATCATCGCCATAAATATCAGTTCGGTAATGTTCCTCATCGCCTTCTAATATCTTAAGATAACTGTTGTAGCGTGACCAGGCGATTTCATCTTTTTCTAAAGCAGCTTTTATAGCGCAATGCGGTTCTTCTTTATGCAAACAATTATTGAATTTACATTGATCTTTAAGCTTAAAAAATTCAGGGAAATAACCGCTGATTTCTGTTGGCTCCATATCAACAATTCCGAAACCTTTAATTCCTGGTGTGTCAATAATTCGGGCATCAAAAGACAGATCATACATTTCAGCAAAAGTTGTTGTATGCTGCCCTTGTTTACTTTGTTCTGAAATTACGGTCGTTTTTAAATGTAAACTTGGTTCCATTGCATTGACCAAAGTTGATTTTCCAACTCCGGAATGTCCTGAAAACATGCTTACTTTACCTATCATCATTTCTTTCAATTTATTAACTCCTTTATTTTCTGTTGAAGAAATTCTTAGGCATTTATATCCTATTTCGGTATAAATATGTTGTAAATAAAGCTGATCGTCTAAAGTCTGTTCATTCAGCGTATCAATTTTATTAAAAATTAGAACAGCTTCAATTCCGTAAGCTTCGGCAGTAACCAAAAAGCGGTCGATAAAACTTGTTGTTGTTGGCGGATTATCAATTGTAACCAACAAAAACACCTGATCGATATTCGAAGCTATAATATGAATCTGCTTTGACAAGTTAACCGATTTACGAACGATGTAGTTTTTTCTTTCGTGAATATTATGAATTGTTCCCGTTAAAGCATCCGAAGTTTCTTCTAATTCATAATCGACAATATCGCCTACAGCAATAGGATTGGTACTTTTAATTCCTTTCATCCTAAACTTCCCTTTCATACGGCATTCGATAAAATCGCCTTTTTCAGATTTTACGGTATACCAACTTCCTGTAGACTTATAAACGGTTCCTGTCATTCTTTAATTTTAGATTGCTTATTTTAGATTGCTTTATAAACCTAAAAAAATAAAAGGCAAAATTACGTTTTTAGAATGGAACAACGCAATTTCGCCTTTTAAATTTAAAAGACATCCGTTTAATTAGAAGACTTTACCAAATAATTTCGGCTAAAGCTTGATTCTCTTTTATTTTCCCTAACTGAATTGTTTTTAAAGTCCTAGAAGTTTTTCCTGCTTTGGTAATATAAATTTCGACCATTAATGTTGCCGGACCATTTTCCGTCAATGTCGTTTCTCCAAAGAAATTAGTTTTAATTTGATATTTTCCTTTTACAGCATTTCTGATTATATATTGTTCCGGGCCATAACCCTCTGTAAAATCTTTAGAAAACCTTCCTCCAATTTGTGTAGAAGTGTGGCTATAATAACATTCTTCATTTGTTGGTTCAATTACATGCAAATCCAAATCAACATCCATTTGGTTCCAGTTCATAATGATTCTGATATCAACAGGCATTTTTGCAAGGTACTTTTTATCAAGCTTAGCCGTTTTTATACCAGAATGTGCCGTTATCATTCGATTAATATCCATTAAAACAATATCTTCTACACCTTCATACTGACCGCTCATTTCTCCATAATAATTTACTTCAAGGGCTTTAATTAATTCATCAAAAGCTTCTTGATATTTCCCTGCATCTTCTAGTGTTAAAGCATAATCTCTAAAACTCTGTGGTTCATGCTCTCTCCATTTTACGACTTGTTTTGCGGTAAAAACGGCATCATTATAATCTTTCCATTGACGTAAAGTATAAGTCAACGTTTTATAAAGCTGATGATTCTCTAAACCTAAATCTGCAATATTACTAATGATCAGCAGCGCTTTTTTAAGATCGCCCTGATTGTAGAAAAAATGAGCTACATCAAAATAAAAACTCGGATTTCTTTCTTGTGCTTTTCTTAAATCCAAATACAAATCGTATTGTTTTTCTTTTGGTGCTGATGCTAATGCCTTTAAATACAATCTGTCTGGATTCCAACTTTTTGTTTGCACAACTCCACTATTTGAAGATTGCTTTTTCGTTGTTATAATAATAACTCCATTTGCCCCTTTGCTGCCATAAGCAGAAATTCTCGACGCATCTTTCAAAACATCAACTGTATCAATATCATCTGACTTTAAATCAGTCAATTCACCCTCATAAAACTGACCATCAACTATAATTAAAGGCTTTTTTGAATCTCCAGCTAAATAACCTCTACTGAAATTTAAATCTTGTGAAAGGTCTTTGTTTTTTGAAGCATTTTCCGGAAGATAACCCACTAAATCTGATTTTTTTTGAGTACCGTATCCCACTACAACTGTTTCTTGTAATTTAGTAGAATTTGAATCTTCCTTAATTACTTCACTTCCAACTTTCTTATCCTTTAATTCCACAATTACTGGTATATCTTCAGTAACTTCTTGTGCTTTTGCAACTACTGGTGTAACAAATTTTACCTGATCAATTTTTGGCGGAGATGGCGGAGTAGATGTATTATACACAGCATTATCTTCCACAATAACAGTTGAAACTGATCCTGCTCCAACAGGTTCGTCTACTGTTAAAGCAGCATCAGGATCTCCTTTTATAGTCTCAGTTCCAATTATGGTGTCAGTTCCAATTCTTAAATCCCCATTTCTGCTTTCAGCACTTGACGGCGGCGGTGGCGGAACTTGTCTTTTGTGTTTGTACTTAGATGCTATTTTTTGCCCATTATACTTAAAATTCTTTTTCCACCAAACATCTAATCCCTTAAAATAACTTTCTATATTGTCCCAATTACTTTTTTGCTGAGCCAGATTAGCATCATGTTCTTGTTTTTTAATTCTGTCAAATTCAGCACGTAATTCTGCTGGCGGAATAATATCGTACATAATATAATCTCTCACATTTTCCAGAACAATCAATGAAGTATTTTTGGTTACAATGCCAAATTTCTTTCCAAGAAACTCTATTTCATCTGCGTTTTTAGCGTATTGCAATTCAAGATTGGCAATTTTTTTCTGCGCCCAAAGTTTCTCCACATTAATATCTCCTGCATTTTGAACAGCAACATCAAGCGTAATTTTTCGTTCCAAAACTACCTCATTTTCGTAACCAAAAAGAAGCGTAATTTCGTTTTGAGGATTTAAAGAAATACCCGAAAAACTAAAATTCCCAGAAACCGAAGTTCCTTCCATTGGAAATAAATCAGTTACGGTCAAATTCTCTTTTATGCCAAGAAACTTCAAATTAGCATTTGTCAATTTATCCAAAGCTGTTTCCGAATTTACCTGATTTAAATTGATAAAATTCCCTCCAGTTTTAGTTGAAGAAAAATTCAGAAAAGCAAAATCTGCAGAAACTGAAGACGTAATTGTGTAAACAGCTTTCTTAGTTTTTGGCATAACATTTTCACTTAAAGAAGATAATCCGTCAGAGAAAAATAAATATTCATCTTGATTTTCAAAACTGATTTGCGAATAACGTGTTCCGCCATCGTATTTTGTTTTTTCTAAAATGGTTTTTAATTCCGACCAATTTCCATTAGAAACCACAAATTCTTTTTGTTTTTCGAAAGTATAATTTAGAAAATACAAAGTCACTTTTGTGTTTTTTATCTTTTGAAAATACGCATCCAACAAATCCAATTCTTTCTTGATATCTCGATTTTTACAACTCAAAGAATTATCCCAAATCAAACCAATTGAAGCCGGTGTTTTTTTAGTCGTTTTGTTTCCTTCGATAAAAGTATTTCCATAAAAATAATATTGACCGCCAACATTCTGCATCAAAACACTTGGGATATTTTGCTGTATCGGAATCTTAAAAACCAATTTTTCTTCCGGCTGATAATTTTCTTTTTTTACCGAAGCCTGAAAAGCTTGATTCCATTTTGAAAAAGCAATTTCGTTTCCTGAATTTCCAGTAACAATTGGCGCGGTTGAAGCCCCTAATACCGAAACATTAATTTCAAACTGATCTAATTTTTTCGGGAATCGGCTCACCAATTGATACGCCAAATTATCTTTATCAAAAGCGGAAAGTTCCTCTTCATAGCCAATAACAACAGTTCGTTCGCCATTTGGCATCAACGGATAAATTCTCGTTTTAAAATTATTTCCGTCGACTTTCTCTAATAATCCCGGATCAACACGGCGATGTTCGATGGCTTCAAAAACCTGTTTCCCTTTATTTTTATTCACTGGAACGGCTTCTCTCAATTTCCCATTTATATCAATCGCATATCTTGAAACTGAAACATTTTCTGGCAGCGGAAAAATAAGTTCCGCTTCCATTTGTCGTGTCCCCGAATTGAAAAAATGCATTTCAGCAGTCGTATAAGCAATGTTGCCCACCACTTTTACATTAACGAAAAGTTTATTCATTCTCACTTTTTCCGCTTCTTCTCCTTTAACGGTAAGTTCAGGACTTTGTGCAAAAGTTTTTGTTCCAACAAAAACAAGAAAGAAAAGAAATACATTCAAATTCATTTGAAAAATGCCCGACGCAGACAAAAACAATTTTAATTTCATGACATAAAAATTAAGGTTCATATTGTTATAGAGAACAAAAAACAACAAAAGGTTGGGAAGATAATTATTTTATTTTTATCTGTTTAATATGAATTCAATATAGCAATAAGTTTATCTTTAGTGACATTGTAAATCATATCAATTTATTTAATTATATTCAGCGAGTAAACGAGTAAATAATAGTAAAATGTTAAATGATGGTTTTAAAAATCTGCATCATTTTTCTATTACATCTCAAAAAAAGAATAAAATGATATTGAAAACAAAATGTGCTGTAACAGCTTTATTGGTAACCTTTCTTGTTTCTAACGGATTGAAAGCACAGACAAAAGCAATTAATATAGAAAGCAGTTATATTGCAGATCCACCCGTGACGACAAACAGCCACGCATCAACTTTAGTGGAATACAAGCCAAATGAGATCTTAGCTGCTTGGTTTGGAGGAAAATATGAAGGATCAAAAGATGTCGGAATTTATATTTCAGCTTATAAAGAAAAAAAATGGTCGGCACCAAAAGAATTGATTCAGCCCTTAATAAAAGGTACTGATACACTGCCTTGCTGGAATCCTGTTCTTTTTAAAGCTAAAAGTCAGAATTTATATTTGTTTTACAAAGTAGGAAAAAATCCAAGAGAATGGTTTGGCGCTATGATTGTTTCCAAAGATAATGGAACAACTTGGGGAGAACCAAAATACCTTCCAGATGGAATTTACGGTCCAATTCGTAATAAACCAATTGAAACTATTCCAGGAGTAATTTTATGCGGGAGCAGTACAGAAAGCGTTAACACTGACGAATGGAGAATCCATGTTGAAGAATACACAGAAGCAACTGATTCTTGGAAGAAAATAGCGGTCGAAAACAATCAGAACTTTAATGCTATTCAACCGACATTTTTAATTCATAGTGCGACTGATATTCAGATGTTATCACGAAGCAAACACAATAAAATAGTTTCAAGCTGGTCTGGAGATAACGGAAAAAGCTGGATAAGAACCAATACAATCAATGTAATCAATTCTAATTCAGGAATAGATGCTTTAACCATAAATAAAAACCTTTTTTTATTGGTAAACAATCCCTTACCGCAAGGAAAAGACTGGTTTAACGGAAGAAATATTTTGGACGTAGAATATTCAAAAGATGGTCTGAACTGGAAAAAATTATTTGATTTGGAAAAACAGGAAAAAGGCGAATTCAGCTACCCAGCAATCATCCAGACTACTGATAAAAAAGTACATGTTTTATATACTTACGATAGAAAGTACATCAAACATACCGCATTCGATTTGAATTAATCAGTACAATATAAGAACTCTTAAATCGTATCATCTTAATGATCAGATTTTGCAGATTAGCAGATTTATTTACCATTTAAAAGAATCAAAAAAAAATCCCCAAAGCTCGAAAGCAATGGGGATTTAATATAAAAAAACAATCTACTTTTAAACGTGTGACATAATAAAACTTTGCAACACCTTTTTGGTTAAATTCAAGTTATCTTATATCACTTGTATATTTTGAAAAAAATTATGCGTTGAAAATTTTCTCTTGGTGACCAATACTTTCTTGGTGAATTGCTTTAAACATTCTTAAAACGAATTCTTCAGTAAGACCTTTTTTCTCACCTTCCAAAATCATTTTTCCTAAGATTTCGTTCCAACGGTTGTTTTGAAGAATCGCTACGTTTGCGTCTTTTTTCACTTGACCAATTTCGTCAGCAACTTTCATACGTTTTCCTAACAATTCTAATAAGTTAGCATCAAGTACGTCGATGTTAGCTCTTAGTTTTGTCATTTTTTGGCTGTACTCATCTGTAGTATCATCCGTTTTTCTAATCGTCAAATCTTTAATGATTTGTTTCAAAACATCTGGAGTAACTTGCTGCGCAGCATCAGACCAAGCGTTGTCTGGATCGATGTGTGTTTCGATAATCATACCGTCGTAATTCAAATCTAAAGCCTCTTGAGTTACTTCGAAAATCATTTTACGATCTCCTGTAATGTGAGATGGATCAATGATTAATGGTAAATCAGGGAATTTATTTTGCAATTCGATAGCAATCTGCCATTCTGGAATGTTTCTGTATTTTGTTTTTTCGTAAGTAGAGAAACCTCTGTGAATAACTCCTAATTTCTCAATTCCAGCCATGTGCAAACGCTCAACACCACCTAACCATAAAGCTAAATCTGGGTTTACAGGGTTTTTAACCAAAACGATTTTATCAGTTCCTTTCAAAGTATCAGCAATTTCCTGAACTGCGAATGGGTTTGCAGTTGTACGAGCACCAACCCATAAAACGTCGATATCATGTTCTAAAGCCAGTTTACAGTGAGCTGCAGTTGCAACTTCAGTACCCATTAATAAACCAGTTTCAGCTTTTGCTTTTTGCAACCATTTTAATCCAATTTCTCCAACACCTTCAAATCCTCCTGGACGTGTTCTTGGTTTCCAGATTCCTGCTCTAAAAACACTTACTTTTGAATCTTTCAATTCATGAGCAATTTTCAATACTTGATCTTCCGTTTCTGCACTACATGGTCCAGCTATCACAAGTGGGTGATTTAAATTGAAATCTTCTAACCACTTTCTCATTTCTTTCTTATTTTCCATCTTAATTCTAATTTACTTTTTAGTTGTTGTTAATCCGTTTAGTATTTCTTTTATTTTATTTGTGCTTTCCATTTCTTCAAAAATGGCATTATAATTTTCGTCTTTCAACAAATCCCTAAACCGACTGAGATTTGAGATATATTCTTCTAATGTTTCCAGAACATGTTCTTTATTCTGCTTAAAAATTGGCGTCCACATTGCCGGTGAACTTTTTGCTAAACGAACGGTACTTTCAAATCCACTACCCGCCATATCAAAAATATCCTGTTCGTCTTTTTCCTTATTCATTACCGTTTTCCCGAGCATAAACGAACTGATGTGCGACAAATGCGAAACGTAAGCAATGTGTTTGTCGTGCGAAGTTGGGTCCATATATCGAATCCTCATTCCGATTTCGCTGAAAAGCTTTAACGCCTTTTCCTGCAATTTAAAAGTGGTTTTTTCCACTTCGCAAATAATGTTTGTTTTTCCTTTAAACAACCCTTTTATCGCCGCCGAAGGTCCTGAAAACTCCGTTCCTGCTATCGGATGCGTGGCAATAAAATTTCTTCTTTTCGGATGATTGGCAACGGCATCACAAATTGGCTTTTTCGTCGATCCAACCTCAAAAACAATCGTTTTATCTCCAACCGAATCCAGCACCTTAGGCAAAACCGTAAGCGCCACATCCACCGGAACCGAAACGATTACAAAATCGGCTTCAGCCAAATCTTCAAAACTTCCTGCTTCGTCGATAACTCCTAAATCAATGGCTTCCTGCAAATGTTTTTCATTGCTGTCGATTCCAAAAATCGTCGAATCAGGATGTTGGTCTTTGATGTCCAGCACCATCGAACCGCCTATTAATCCTATTCCTATTACGTATACTTTCATATTTCTTTTTATTAGAAGCTATTTCCTGCTATCCGTTTCAATCTTTTCCGCCGAACCCCGGCGCAAAAGGATTTCCACTTCTATCAGGGCTAGGGCTTCTCGTTTTTTTCAAGACCTTTTACTTTTTCCGTCTTTTTGTCATTTCGACGAAGGAGAAATCTTCGCAAGTAGCTCCGTAAAGCAAATCTTTGTCGAGTTTCTCGTGGAGATTTCTCCTTCGTCGAAATGACAAACTGTGGCGAAAAAATCTAAAATCTACATTCTAAAATCTACATTCCAAAATCTACATTCCAAAATCTACATTCCAAAATCTACATTCTAAAATCTAAAATCGATCTATCGCTTCTTGTACTTTTTCTTCTTTCACACACAATGAGAACCTGATATAACCTTCGCCGTTGCTACCAAAAATGGTTCCCGGTGTAATAAAAATATGTTTCTCATATAATATTTCGTCAATGAACTTTTCCGCTGATTCGATTCCTTCTGGCAATTTTGCCCAAACAAAAAGTCCAACTCCTTCTTTATACACTTTACAGTTTAACTTTTCAGCTAATTTTTCTGTTAGTTCTCTTCGGCGTCTGTAAATTTTGTTTTGATCTTCGAACCAGGATTTATCACAATTTAAAGCGGCGATTGCACCTTTCTGAATTCCGTAGAACATCCCGCTGTCCATGTTGCTTTTTACTTTTAGGACCGCATCGATAATTTCAGGATTTCCTAAAACCATCCCGACTCTCCAGCCTGCCATGTTGAACGTTTTACTTAGCGAATTCAATTCTAAAGCCACATCCTTCGCGCCTTCAACTTGCAATAAACTCATCGGATTATCATTCAAAACAAAACTGTACGGATTGTCGTTGATCAATAATATGTTGTGTTTTTTAGCAAAAGCAACCAATTTTTCAAATAACACTAAACTTCCTCTCGCTCCTGTTGGCATGTGCGGATATCCCAGCCACATAATTTTTACTTTCGAAAGATCCAATTTTTCAAGAGCTTCAAAATCCGGTTCCCATGCATTTGCTTCTTTCAGATCATAATAAACCGGAACTGCTCCAACCAAATTAGTTACCGAAGTATAAGTTGGATAACCTGGATTCGGAATTAAAACGTGGTCGCCTTCATTTAAAAACGCTAACGAAATGTGCATGATTCCTTCCTTTGAACCCATCAGAGGCAAAATCTCATTATTCGGATTCACTTCAACACCAAACTGATCTTTATAAAAATCGGCCATCGCTTGTCTCATTTCTGGCAATCCCTGATAGCTTTGATAACCATGCCCGTTTTCGTCTTGAATTGCGGCAGCGACTGCTTCAATTACTGCTTTTGACGGACTCAAATCAGGGCTTCCAATTCCCATATTGATGATCGATTTTCCTTCAGACATCAACTGACGAACTTCTCTTAATTTTGATGAGAAGTAGTATTCTTCAACTGTGTCTAATCGTTTTGCTGTTGTAATCATTTCTGTTTTTTATTAAAAAATGCTTTAGGCTTTAGGCCGCAAGCTATATGCTTTCTTTTCTTTACTTTAAGACTTGTCACCCTGAGCGGAGTCGAAGGGCTTTCCAATTGGAGCTGGCTTCGACTTCGCTCTGCCTGACAATCTAAAATCTTAATTCGTTAATCTTAAATCAAAAATCAACTTTCCATCTCTAAGCCTCGCTTAAAGGTTTTGTATTTTTATATTCTCCTAAGACTTTAAAATATTCTGCCATTATATTTAATAACGCTTTGGCTTTTGCAAAATCTTCGTATTTCTCGAATGTTACATCTACGAAAAATGAATATTTCCAAGGTGTTTCGATTTTTGGAAGCGACTGGATTTTTGTCAAATTCAGCTTGCAGTCACTCATTACATTTAAAACCGCTGCTAAGCTTCCTCTTTTATGATCCAATTCAAATTTTACAGAGGCTCTGTTGATTTCGCTTTCCGGCAAAAATGAATTTTGCTTTTTAATGATTACAAAACGAGTCATATTATTTTTAATCGTTTGAATCGATGATGCAATAATATCCAAATCATACATTTCAGAAGCTGTTACACTTGCAATTGCAGCAATACCAGTCAATTGTTTTTCCTGAATTCTTCTTGCTGTTTCGGCAGTATCTTTATCCTCAACCAATTTGATATTTGGATATTGTTTCAGAAAATCCATGCATTGCAAAAGTGCCATTGGGTGCGAATGAACTTCTTTTATGTCTTCCATTTTCTGACCTTTTAAAGTCATTAAATTTTGTTGAATATTTAAATAATGCTCTCCAATAATGTGTAAATTATTCTTATCAATCAAAGCATAATTCGGAATAATTGGCCCCGCAATTGAATTTTCGATCGCCATAACAGCTTGATCAGATTTTCCAGAAAGCAGGCTGTCAATCAATTCTTCAAAAGACAAACACTCATCAATTTCCACATTTTCAGAGAAATACTCCTTTACAACCTGATGATGAAAAGAACCTTTGATACCTTGTATTGCAATTTTCGTTGTCATATATTCAAAAAAAAATCCTGATTTGCATCAGGATTGTATATTAGTTTTATTTGTCTTAAAATTTTCTCAAATAACCATAGCACAATCCTCACTTCTACTAAAGAAGAAATAAAAAGAGTTGCTAAAATAAAAACGGTTACTTGCCATTTTGTTTGTGTTTTTAAATAAATTCTCTGCGAATGTATAAATTATTTTTACTGCACCAAAAAAAAGATTGCATTTTATGAAACAAAAAGGGATTTCTTAACAAATTTAGGATGATTTGTATGATAATATAAAAATATCCGTTTAAAATGAGAATATTAAATTGAGGTTCTAAGGTTCTGAGATGCTGAGACGCTACGTTTTTTTGCCACGAATTACACAAATTTCCACAAATCATACCTTTTAAAATCTAACTTATAAATTTATTATACAGAAAAAACAAAATAAAAATTCGTGAAAATTTGTGTAATTCGTGGCAAACTATTCTCAAAACAACCCAGACACAGGCTTATTCTTTATCCCAATTTTAGAATAATCAAAATTCATTTTTTGTTGTAATAATGAAGCGTAGACACTTCTAAAATCAATCTCATGTTTTAAATCGCCATTATCCAAATTAGATAAATCGGGATTATTCCCTAAAACTGTTCCTTTATTATTACCTCCAATTATAAACATCGGCGCAGCAGTTCCGTGATCTGTTCCGTTTCCATTGTCTTTTACTCGTCGTCCAAATTCTGAAAAAACAACTATTGTAACATTTTGCAATAACTGTGCTTGTTTCAAATCTTGATAAAAACTATATAACGAATCATTTAAATCAGTTAATTTTTTCTCGTGTATGGCAAGTTGATTGTCATGCGTATCAAATCCGCCAAGCGAAGTGTAATATACTTTTGAATTTAGATTCCCTTTTATTAATCGCCCAATCCATTCCAGATTTTTGGATAATTCTGTTTTTGGATAACTAATTTCAGATTTTGATTTTGCCAAAGCTTTCTGAATTTCATCCGATCCTTCGGTAACAGAATTGGCGATTTTTCGAACAAAATCCAATTGCGGATTGTCTGACAAGGTTACATTTTCTTCTTTATCTGATTTTACTTTAAATCGGTTTGGATCTTTTACGGTTATTGAATTTGGCTCCATTCCTTTTAAAGCCAGATTATCGATCGAATCCAAATTTATTCCCGCAGTTGCTTGATGTCCGTTACACTGCAAGTCTAGATAACGCCCTAACCAGCCTTCGTTAATATATTTATCTGAGTCTGCTGCGGTTTGCCAAATTTCCTGACTGCGAAAATGAGAACGAATAGGCTCAGGATATCCAACATTCTGAATTACGGTTAAATCTCCGTTTTGCTGCATTTGAGCAAAATCTTTTAAGGATGGATGAAACGCCATTCCTTTATTTTTACCAATAACTACATCTTTACTTAAAGCTATTTTTGTTCTCAGATCATAATACAATGAATTATCGTAAGGAATAAAGGTATTCAATCCGTCGTTCCCACCATTCAATTGCACAAACACAACACACTGCTCGCCGATTACCAAATTATTCTGCGAGCCAAAAGCATGTAAAAAATCAGGAAGCACCAGCATTCCACCGGTAAAAGTTCCTGTAAGCGTTAGAAAATTTCTTCTGTTCATAACTGCAGTTTTCTAAATTAATTGATATTCGGGTAGTTTTGTAATGTAATCAAAGAGTCTTATTACAGCGAAATTGGCGTGCGTTTCTTTTGGATCAAAATCATATTTCAGCAAACTCTCCATATCTTTTTGCGTGGCATCGTTTACATTAAATAACAATCTGTTCGACAATTCAGCAATAATCGTTTTGTTATTTCCATTAGAATCAAAATCTATCTTTATGTTGAGCTTTTCAAATTCTAATTTTGGTTTTTCTGTATCAGAATTCATCGTATTTAACACTTTTCTAGTAATACTTCTTCCGCTGCAAAGCAAATCGGATGTATTGTTGCGTTGTAAATAAATTTGCGAAGTCAGCCAGGAATTCCCACCGCCCCATCCTTTTACATTTACCTGATTGTACAAATCCATTCCTTGCTGCTTAATAAAAAACAGAATCATAGCATCGTCCAGATCATCGATATGTAATTCATCCAAAAGCTGCAAAATATAAACCAGAGGATCTTTGATCTTTGTTCCTGAATTTTCCTTTTTGTATTCTTCGCTAAAAATTTTAGTTAATAAAGGTTGAATTTCAAACTTTACCTTTCTAAAATAATCACCATAATACGTCACCAAATCTTCTGACGGATTATCATAAATAAACCATTCTAGTATTTTTCGAGTGATGAGATACGGTATGTTTTTCTGCTCAAAAATAATATCAACTAAATCATCTGCTTTCCAGTTTCCGGTTTTTCCAAAGTAAATTTTATCGCTATTATCTTCAGCAAAACGCCTGTAAACTGCACCATCGTCTCCATAATTTAATCCTGCCAAAGCTCTTGCTCCATTTTTAATGTCGCTTTCGGTATAATTTCCAATTCCGATCGTGAATAATTCAAGCAATTCACGACTTAAATTTTCATTGTATTTTCCTTTTTTATTATCTACATTATCAAGGTATTTCACCATTGCATTCGATTTTATGATTTGCTTGGTCAGCTCCTTGAAATTCCCGAACGCATGTTCGCGTAAAATCATATTGTGTTGGTAAATCCAGTAATTGACTTTTACTTTTTGAGAAGTGGAAACAAAATGATTGTGCCAAAAACAAACCATGTTTTCGCGTAATGGAAATTCATCGTTACGCATTTTACCAATCCACCATTTTTTTAATTCAACTGCAGAGTAGATTTCTTTTTTAAGAGCTTTCTTTTTCTCTTCTGAATCAGCGGTTTTTATAGATTCTCGAAGTTCTTTGAGCTCTAGTAGTGTTTTAGGATCATCGTTTAAAAAAGCGGGAAGTTGCGTGTCGAATTTTGAACTATAGGAATGTTTTAGAAATTTTTCTAATCCTAATTTTTCTATTGCAGCGGATTCTTTTCCAGAAAAACCCAACCGTAACGACCAAAGATTGCTTTTTTTCATAACACAGGAATTTGTTTAGAAATAAGACTCGACTTTCTCCTAAAGGTTTAATTTCGAGAAAGGTTCTGAGATTCTTAGATGCTAAGGTGCTAAGTTTTGAAAAAGTTTTTGGTAATAATTAAAACGGGGAATTTATCACGATATTGTCAATAATAAAACCGACGATTATTATTGCGAAGAATGCATTAAAATCCACCCCTATAATATGATTCCGGAAAGTTATTTATAAGTTCAAGAAATTAAACAGTCCTGATTAAAGAGAAAATAGCTTCTAAAAAAGCCGAATAACAATAATACTTTGAAAATACTACCAGATAACACCCCAATAAATCAACGTTTTTTTTCCTCTGTTAACAGCTATTCCTTTTGAGTATCCATTCTTCCAATTTGCTGGCATTTGGGGATTTGGTATCATTTTAAATTCTTTAAACCAATTCCCTTTTTTAGCCTCTAAAACATAAATATCAAAATTATTCTCTAAATAAATTCCATTCTTTCCCTTAGAAAATTCATTCTCTATAAAATTAGGTATTGGATACAAATTCCTAAAACAATCTTGATTTATTTTAGCACTATCAGTAATAGCAACATCTTCAACATTTTCGTAAGTTTTAAGTGTTTCAAAACGATTGACAATTAACAAACACGAATCATTCGAACTATACTTAGCCAATGATTTCTTTTCCAAACTTCTAACAACTGAATCTACATTTTTTAGATCTTTCTCATGTTCATATAACATAAAACGAACATCATTCTTTGATATGTTCTTGCTATTAACAGTTTGAAATGGATATGATGTCACCTTTTTAGGAAAGTGATCAATAAGCTTTCTGTTAAAGCTACTTTTAGCCTCAATATATTTTTGATTATCTAGAGAATCTACAGATTTATTATTACAACTCAAGATGCAAAGAATAGACACATTCAATAAAATTATCTTCTTCATCATTTATGTTTTAGTATTTTAAAAGCCAGTTAAATTGAAAAAAAACTCCAAAAAACAAAAGCAGTTATCATTACAATAACTGCTTTCTATAAAATTAAAGATATAAATCTTTCTTCTTTATTCTATTCTCTTTCCTCTAAAAAAAATTAAGACCCACACATTTCACAATCCTCAGGATCTCCAGCTTGTGCTTTTAGCAGCATTGCTTTATAATCCTCAACACTGATAGCTTCAGTTTCTACAACTGCCGCTGGTGCATTTTCTTCTTTTTTATCATTGTTTAGAGTAAACTTAATTGCATCTACTGCCGATTTTGTTCTTAGGTAATACATTCCTGTTTTTAAACCTGACTGCCAAGCATAGAAGTGCATTGACGTAAGTTTAGAATAGTTGGCATCTTGCATAAACAAGTTCAACGATTGTGATTGATCAATAAAATAACCTCTTTGACGAGACATATCGATAATATCTTTCATCGACATTTCCCAAACTGTTTTGTAAAGATCTTTTAAGTCTTGCGGAATAACATCAATATTTTGAACTGATCCGTTATGACGCATGATTTCTTGTTTCAAATCTTCGTTCCATAAACCTAGTTTCACTAAGTCTTCTAGTAAATGTTTGTTTACTACGATGAACTCTCCAGACAATACACGACGTGTGTAAATGTTTGATGTATATGGTTCGAAAGCTTCGTTGTTTCCTAGAATTTGAGAAGTTGAAGCTGTTGGCATCGGCGCAACCAATAATGAGTTACGAACTCCATGTTCCACCACTTCTTTTCTTAATGAAGCCCAGTCCCAACGTCCTGATAATTCCTCATCTTTCATTCCCCACATATTGTGTTGGAATTCTCCTTGTGACATTGGCGAACCTTCAAAAGTTGAATATGGTCCTTCTTCTTTTGCCATTTCCATAGAAGCGGTTACAGCTGCGAAGTATAATGTTTCGAAAATTTCTTGATTTAGAACTTTTGCTTCATCACTTGTAAACGGCAAACGAAGCATAATAAAAGCATCTGCTAAACCTTGCACTCCTAATCCTACTGGACGGTGACGCATGTTTGAGTTTTCAGCCTCTTTTACAGGATAGTAATTTCTGTCAATTACTTTGTTCAAGTTACGAGTTACACGTTTTGTAACATTGTAAAGCGCTTCGTGATCGAATTTTCCGTTCTCAATAAACATCGGCAATGAGATTGAAGCTAAATTACAAACTGCAATTTCATCTTTAGAAGTGTACTCCATAATCTCTGTACACAAGTTTGAAGAACGAATTGTTCCTAAATTCTTATGGTTCGATTTACGGTTTGCTGCATCTTTGTACAACATATATGGTGTTCCAGTCTCGATTTGCGATTCTAGGATTTTCTCCCATAATTCACGAGCACGGATTGTTTTTCTTCCTTTTCCTCTAAATTCATAATCCATATACAATGCTTCGAATTCTTCTCCGTAAACATCATATAATCCTGGACATTCGTTAGGACACATTAAAGTCCAAGTTGTATCTTCCTGAACACGTTTCATGAACAAATCTGAAGTCCACATTGCGAAGAACAAATCTCTTGCACGCATTTCTTCCTTTCCAGTATTTTTCTTTAAATCTAGGAATTCAAAAATATCAGCATGCCAAGTTTCGATGTAAATCGCAAAACTTCCTTTACGTTTTCCACCACCTTGATCTACGTAACGAGCCGTATCATTGAAAACTCTCAACATTGGAACAATACCGTTTGAAGTTCCATTTGTACCACGGATGTAAGATCCTGTTGCACGAACATTATGAATAGAAAGTCCAATTCCTCCTGCTGATTGAGAGATTTTTGCTGTTTGTTTTAATGTATCGTAAATACCATCGATACTATCATCTTGCATTGCCAAAAGGAAACAAGAAGACATTTGCGGTTTTGGAGTTCCTGCATTAAACAACGTTGGCGTTGCATGCGTAAAGAACTTTTTAGACATTAAGTCATAAGTTTCAATTACCGATTTTAAATCGTCTAAGTGAATACCAACAGAAACACGCATTAACATGTGCTGTGGACGCTCAACGATTTTTCCGTTTATTTTAAGAAGATAAGAACGCTCTAAAGTTTTGAAACCAAAGTAATCGTAATTAAAATCTCTAGTGTAAATGATATGCGAATCAAGGAAAGCAGAGTTTTCCTGAATTACTTTAAATACTTCATCCGAAAGTAACGGTGCATCTTGACCATTTCTTGGATTTACGTAATTGTACATATCTTTCATCGTTTCAGAGAACGATTTTTTTGTATTTGAATGCAGGTTTGAAATTGCCACACGAGCTGCTAATTGTGCATAATCTGGGTGTGCAATAGTCATAGACGCAGCAGTTTCTGCCGCAAGATTATCCAATTCTGAAGTCGAAACTCCATCATACAATCCTTCGATAACTCTCATCGCTACCTTAACGGGATCTACAAGCTCATTTAAGCCGTAGCACAATTTTTTGATTCTTTCTGTAATCTTATCAAACATTACCGGCTCTCTGTGACCATCTCTTTTTACTACATACATAAGCTTACTATTTTAGTTATTGAAAAAATGAAAGACACTGAAAAATAAATCTCAGCACTTAAACATTGTGTGTTTTAAAAATTATTTTTTTTTGAGAATTGCAGGATTCTCAATAGTTATCTGTTTCCAGTTTGAAAAACAAACCGAAAAGGCATTAAAAAATGTCATTGAATCTTCGATTGGGGAAAGAGATTCAATCTAAAAAAATACTTGTAAAAGTTTTATTCTTTTCAGGGTTTAAATAACACTGAAATTATTTTTGTTGTCTAAAAATCTGCATCAAATGAAATTTTCTGAGCATCGCTGTCTGTGTTCATCACACCCGATTTTTGATACTCTGCAACACGTTTTTCAAAGAAATTGGTTTTTCCTTGAAGAGAGATCATGTCCATGAAGTCAAACGGGTTCGCCGATCCATAAACACGTTCACAGCCTAATTCTACTAATAATCTATCAGCAACGAATTCTAGATATTGCGTCATTAAAGTAGCGTTCATTCCAATTAAACTTACCGGAAGAGATTCTGTTACAAATTCTCTTTCAATATTTAAAGCATCAACAATGATTTCTTTAATTCTGTCTTTTGGAACTTTATTCACTAAGTGATGATTGTGCAGGTGAACTGCAAAATCACAATGTACGCCTTCGTCACGAGAAATCAATTCATTAGAGAAAGTTAAACCTGGCATTAAACCACGTTTTTTCAACCAATAAATAGAACAGAAAGCACCAGAGAAGAAAATACCTTCAACAGCAGCAAAAGCAATAAGTCTTTCAGCAAATGAATCAGATTCGATCCATTTTAAAGCCCATTCTGCTTTTTTACCAATTGCAGGAAAAACTTCCAAAGCATTAAACAATTCTGCTTTTTCTGCTTCGTCTTTTACGTAAGTGTCAATTAATAAAGAATACGTTTCACTATGAATATTTTCCATCATGATTTGAAAACCATAGAAAAACTTAGCCTCAGCATATTGAACCTCATTTACAAAATTCTCAGCAAGATTCTCATTTACGATTCCGTCAGAAGCTGCAAAGAATGCCAAAATATGTTTGATGAAATATCTTTCATCATCACTTAACTTGTTATTCCAATCTGTCAAGTCTTGGTGTAAATCGATTTCTTCTGCAGTCCAGAAACTAGCCTCCATTTTCTTATACCATTCCCAAATATCATGATGTTTGATAGGAAAAATAACGAAACGATTTTTATTTTCTTGTAGTATTGGTTCGACTTGTGACATGACAATTTTTTTAATAATTTTTACTGAATTTTTTCTAATTCAATACACTACAAAGATTGTTAATTGCTGCCAAAAATAAAAGCCAAACTTATTCACAATCGGGCGTAGTTTTTAACAACGATGAAAAATTGAAATGTTTTTCATACAACAATCAATTCTCTGTAAATGAATGATTTAAATACTGAATATACATCTTGAAGCCCTGTAAAATATAGACTTTTTGAAATAAAAAGCAAGGAATTCTAAAATGTTTTTAAAGTTTTTTTTGAGGCTCGGCTTTCCTTTTTGTGAGTAAAAACGAATCACTTTTCAACAACGATAAGCCTTGCCGAATTTTTACGAATTTTTAAGTTCTTCGGCTACTTTTTCAAGCTCCAAATACCAATCTTCTCCAAAGCGGCGAATCAATGCTTCTTTAACAAATTTATACACGGGAACTTCTAATTCTTTACCCAAAGAACACGCATCATCACAAATATCCCACTTATCATAATTGACAGCAGCAAACTCTGTGAAGTCTTTTACACGAATTGGGTATAAATGACAAGAAACTGGTTTTTTCCAATCTACGATTCCTTGATTATAAGCTTGCTCAATTCCGCAAAGTGCCGTTTTCCCGTCAAAAATAACATAAGCACAATCCTTGTTATCAATCAAAGTCGTTTCTAGATCTCCGTCAGTTCCTTTTACCCAAGTACCTTGCGCTTCGATTGCGTCAATTCCTTCTTTTCTTAAAAAAGGTTTTACTTTAGGATAAATTTCTTCTAAAATCTTAGTTTCAGCTTCACTTAAAGGCGCACCTGCATCGCCGTCGACGCAGCAAGCCCCTTTGCATGCTGATAAATTACAAACAAATTCTTTTTCGAGTATATCCTCTGATACGATGGTTTTTCCTAGTTGAAACATTTTGCAAAGGTAACTAAAGATTCAGGAAATAAAAATCACTCCCACACTTATGTTCTTAAACCAAACTAATTTAGAATGTTACTATTTTATCTACATAAATTTGTAGTCAGCCTTATTAAATACGTAAGCACTTTTTTCTAAACTTACACATTTCATTGTAGTCACTTTTCCTTTATTCTTCAAATCCTTCATCGTCATATCCATTAATAACGTTTTATCTTCTGGTTTAAAATAATTTGTAAAAGCCTCGGGCATTTTCCAGCCTTTTTGATTTTTAAACATATCACCAAAACTCACTTTAGCTTCGCTTGTGTAATAGCAAATAATATCATGCTCATCATTTGTCATTTGAATTCCTTTGCAATTGTACCCTAAAAAAGTTTTGTTAGGCAATGTCTTAATGGTAAATTTAGTCTTCTCACTTTCTTTTTTTGCCATTTCTGAATAATCCGGCATTTTTGAAGCCGAAGCCATTTTTTCTTTACCGTTACCAAAACCTGTCACCGTTATATTATTCTTAGAATCCATAATCATCAACATACTCTGCCCTTTTCCCTGATCGATATTCATTGCAAAATAAGCCGCATTAGGTTCCAAAAAATAATCAGCATTCATTGCCTTTCCTTCGCCGGTTTTAATTTCCATAACATATTTCCAGCTAAAATTATAGGAATTTGGCACAACTGACGGATCTACTTTATTTTTTCCATAATTCAAGATCGCATCATTCATATTTACATTTTGATCAACAGCTTTACCACTGTCGCTTTGGCCTTTTTTACCAGCCTTATCTTCTGCAGCTTTTTTAATTTGCTGCCAAATTTGAGCTTGCGAACTATTGAATGAAAACAACAGAACCAAGAGTACTACAACCAACCGCATTCTTTCCATGATCAATAAACTTAAAATTACAAACAAATTTACTAATTGATTTTCAGTAAGTTATAATTTTTAACGTTTGATTTTATTCGATTTTTTAAAAACAAGCTGAAAAAAATTAAGTTCAAAAATTATCCGTCTCTTTCTCTCTAAATCAACAATTGAAACATAACATTGTTATAAATATCACATTTTACACGTATAATATGTGTTTTTATAACAAAAATACAACGTAACAAAAAATCACATAACTTTATTACCTACTTTTGCAGCAAATTATTAATCGCTTAAAATCAGAACTATATGCTAGAAATCGACTTTAAAGAAATTATTACTGTTGGAATGGTCCTTTTTGCCGTAATCGATATTGTAGGCTCTATTCCTATTATAGTAAATTTAAGAGCTAAAGTAGGCCACATCGAATCTGAAAAAGCCTCTATAGTAGCCGGTGCTATCATGATCGTTTTTCTATTTGTCGGCGAAGGTTTTTTGAGCCTGATTGGTATTGATGTACACTCGTTTGCTGTTGCAGGTTCGTTTGTATTATTTTTTCTTGCTTTAGAAATGATCTTAGGAATTAGAATTTACCGTGACGAAGAACCCGGATCAGCCTCAATTGTTCCGCTTGCTTTTCCATTGATAGCCGGAGCAGGTACAATGACTACTTTACTCTCGCTTCGATCTCAATTTCATACGGTTAATATTATCATTGCAATCATACTAAACATTGTCTTAGTTTATATTGTTTTGAAATCGTCTAAAAAAATCGAAAATTTATTAGGAGAAAACGGACTTGGCGTGGTTCGCAAGACATTTGGAGTCATACTTTTAGCAATTGCTGTTAAATTATTTGCTGCTAATGTTAAAGGTTTGTTTGTCTAAGATTTATTTTTATACTTTTACCTCATAAAATTTCTAAAACAGAACTTTAAGACTTTTTTTTAACTTAAAGTTCCTTTTTACTATTTTAGACAAATAAATAAGCATATGAAAATCTTTACTTCAATCTTAGTGCTTCTAGCATTAGCTCTAATTGTTTTTAATATTACGTTATTAGACTTTAAAAATCCTTTTCAAGGTGATAGTATGGTAGCTTTTATTGGAATCGCAGCTTCTTTCTGCGCAGTATTGATTCTTTTGATTTTTAGAATTTCAAAAAGAATTGAAGAAAAAACAAACGGTCGATAATATATGTTTGACGTTTTAATTGTCGGTGGAGGAGTCTCAGGGATTTCTTGTGCCCTTGTTTTGGGTTCTGCCAAAAACAAAGCTTTTGTTACCGATAAAAAAATTGGAATCTTTACACATCAAAAGAATTCTTCTTTACAAGAAGCTATTTTTTACAATGCTTATGGTATTTCACCTGGAAAATTAGGTTCTGAATTACTAACAGAAAGCACACAAGATTTAGCAGCTTCTTATCCGCATATTACTCAAATCGCAAATGAAAAAGTAATTAAAGTAGAAGGAACTTATCCTGAGTTTACTGTAATTACCAATAAAAATTCCTACCAAACAAAAAACATTGTTATTGGAATTGGTTCTGCAAATACTTTTGACATTGAAGGTTTGATGCAGTATATTGAACCTCATAAAAAAGCACTTCCCGAAAAACAACGTATTCAGCTTAAAAACGACGATCATAAAGTAGCCGAAGGCATTTATGTAATTGGAACTTTGGCAGGCTGGAGAAGCCAATTAGCCATTGCTGCAGGAAGCGGCGCGGCTGTTGCAACAGATATTCTTACTTTATGGAATAACGGCGTACAAACTCACGCACATGATAGCATTAGATAAAATTTTAAACCGTTTCTGTTATTTTACCGAAACGATTTCTTTTACTTTGATATATTTCTCTGTATCCGTTTTCCAGATCTCTCCTTTTACAGAAACCTCATCGCCTTCTTTTAATTTCTTGTAATTTTCTGGACCGCCAACATTTACAATACTGATTGTCGCAAAATAAACTTCGTTTTTAGCCGTATTGATTTTAGCTGTATACCCATCCTTTCCAAATTCAATGGATCGAACTTTTCCCGAAATTGTATTTTTATCTTTCATACTTGCACAAGAAATTGCAAAAGCTATTAGAAGTAAAAGGAAACTTATCTTTTTTAGATTTTTCATATTTTGTGATTTATCCGCAATCTTGAGAGCTAATAATAACGAAAAGTAAGCAAAGTCTTGTTTTGAAAATTTACGCTAACTGCGCGCAGCTTCCAGCGATCACTTTTAGATCTTCGCCAAACTGTTTCCAAACACGAATGTATCTCAAAACACCATCAATCGGGTTATTATCAAATTTTCCTTTTAATGAAACTGTAACAACAACGACAGCCGAATCGCCAATTAAATTAATAATTTGATCAGAAGCCTCAATCATATCAATTTTCATTTTACCCGAACGATAAGAATCGAGATCAAACTGTTTTGTAATTGTATTGCCATCAGGCAAATTGAACAACAAATCGTCATGAAGCATTCTTTCTAATACTAAAACATCAGCATTTTTAACAGCAGTCAGAAGTTCGATTTCGGCATTTACAACAGTTACTACTTCCATATTAAAAAGGTTTATGATTACTTTTTCGGATTTAAAATTGTTTTTATCATGGCGTCATCTTTCAAAATAACATCATAATAATACATTTCTCCATACAATTGTCTGGCAAATTCTGCAGTAATATATCTATTTACCAATGCTTTGGTTTTATCTAACTTTAGATCTAAACCGGTTAACGAAATGTATTTTTTAAACTTCTTAAAGTAGTCGTCAGAATTTTTCATCTGCGCCAGAAACTCATTAAAATGAGCATCTTTAAAAGCGCTTCGGTTTTTATCTAATTCTTCAAAAACAAAATGCCCTACTATTCCAGTTTGAAGCAAATAAGCAACATTTTCATTTCCGTGTTCAGCTTCCATCGGTACAAAAACATCCGGAACAATTCCGCCGCCGCCGTATACGATTTTACCTTTTGGCGTTTTAAACTTTAAAGAATCTGCGACTTTTATACTGTCTTTTGCATACAATTCGCCAGTTGTAACACGTGATTCTGATTCTTTAAAATACGCTTCATTTCCTTTTTTATAGGGTTTTTGAATTGATCTTCCAGTTGGTGTATAATATCTTGCCACCGTAAGACGAACTGCCGATCCATCGTTGAAATCCATTTCACGCTGTACTAAACCTTTTCCAAAAGAACGGCGACCAACGATAGTCCCACGATCATTATCCTGAATTGCACCTGCTAAAATTTCGCTTGCCGAAGCACTATTTTCATTGATTAACACATATACTTTCCCTGCTTCAAAACTTCCAGCTTTTGTAGCATACGTTTTTTCTGTTGTTCCGTTTTTATTTTTGGTAAAAACAATCAACTGTTTGTCTTTTAAGAATTCATCTGCAATTGCAATCGCTTCTTCCATATAACCACCTCCATTATCACGAAGATCGATTACGAGCGACTGAATTCCCTTTTCTTTTAATCGTGTCAAACCTGTTTTAAACTCGTTAAAAGTAGTTTCGGCAAAACGATTTATTTTTATATAACCTACGTTATTCCCAATCAACAAAGAAGCATCGACACTTTTAATTGGAATAATGTCTCTTTTGATTTTAAATTTCAGCTTCTTTTGCTCAGATTTTCTAAAAACAGTCAATTCAATTTCTGAACCTTTAGCTCCTTTTAGTTTAGAGAACAAACTGTCTGATGGCAGTTTTCGTCCGTATAATTTAGTTTTTCCTGCGAATAAAATTCGGTCGCCGGATTTCAATCCTGCTTTTGCAGAAGGCCCATTTTCAACAGGTTTTATAATGGCAACAGAATCTTTATACATATAAAAATTGATGCCGATTCCAACAAAATCACCTTTCATACTTTCGGCTACTTCAGCCTGTTCGCTTGGCGGAATATAAACGGAATGCGGATCTAATTTTGAGAGTATATTATCAACGGTAAGATTAACAATTGAATCGGTGTTGATGCTGTCAACATATTCATTATTGATAAAATCGATAAGTTTATTGAGTTTAGTTTTGGAGTAATTTTTAGCCAAAAACTGGTCATCTGCAGAAGTGTGCATTAAACTTCCGAGTACTGTTCCTAGAGCAAAAGTGGCTCCAATAACAATGGGCAGATATTTGGGATTAAATTTCATTATTCTTCTAAAACAGGAATATGTTCTACTTCGACACCCGCTTTTATTAAAAATTGAATTCCAGAGTCATCACGATATCCGTTATGATAAACTACTCTTTTTATGCCTGATTGATGTATTAATTTACTGCATTCTTTACATGGCGAAAGCGTGATATACAAAGTTGCACCTTCACATGACTGAGTTGATCGCGCTACTTTTAAGATCGCATTTGCTTCGGCATGTAAAACATCCCAGCGTGTTAAACCATCTTCGTCTTCACAGCAATTTTCAAACCCTGAAGGCGTTCCATTATAGCCGTCAGAAATAATCATTCTGTCTTTTACGATGATAGCACCCACTTGTTTACGCTTGCAATAAGAGAGTAAACTCCATTCTTTAGCGATTCTCAAATAGGCTTTATCGTATTTATTAAGTTTTTTTACTTCCATTTATTTTATCTGTTCCAAATTGGGCTTTCGATAATCATCGGAATTACTACTCCAATAATAAAAGCCGACATCACAAGTGCCCAGTCGCGTTTTGAAAAACGAAACACAGTCTGTACAATATATGAGATTACCAAAACCACAAAAACCACTACTAACTGCGCTGCTTCGATACCTAAAGCAAATTCTCCTAAAGGTAATAATTTTGAACTTGGCGAACCTCCTAAAATAGTTTTAAAATAATTCGAAAATCCTAGTCCGTGTATAATTCCAAAAAACAGCGTTACAAAAAATATTAAATTTATGCCGTCATTTTTAGTTGCTTTTCCTGCTGTAAAAAGATGATATAAAGCTGTAATCAAAATTGTTATTGGAATTAAAAACTCTACAAGATTTACTTTTACTGCAATTATTCCAAAAACAGAAAGTACTAACGCTACGGTATGACCAATTGTAAATAAGGAAACTAAAAGCAAAATGCGTTTCCAGTCTTTAAAAGTATACGGAACTGTTAATGCAATTAAAAAAAGAACATGATCGTAAGCGTTGATATCTAAAACATGCTTTAAACCTATTTGAAAGTAAATCCAAAATTCTGACATAAGAACTAATAATATTTTAATGATTAGGGGTTGTAAACATACGATTTATTTTGAAGATTCAGTAAATACAGTTCTTAAAACAATGAATAAAAATAAGTTAAATTTATGAGGAATTTAAAATTGTTAAATTAAAATAAGATTTATCTTTGCGAAATAAAACACTTTTTAATTATGCCATTTTCAGAATTATTTGATAACGAATTCAAACAAAGAAACAGAGGTCATTTCTCTGCAATTGTGCGTGTAGCATTTGCTGACGGTAAAGTAAGTCCTGAGGAGAAAGACTTTTTGGACAAATTAGCTTCAAGATTAGAAATCTCGGAAGAAGAATACAGTGAAATCTTAGTTGATCCTTGGAAACATCCAATAAACCCGCCGTATTTATATGCACAACGTTTAGAGCGTTTGTTTGATTTGGCGAGAATGGTTCATGTTGATCATCATTTAGGAGACCAACAAGAAGTTATGTTGACTCGTATGGGATTAGCTTTAGGATTTACTCCAGGAAACGTAAATTACATTATTTCAAAAGCATTGTCTTTAGTAGACAAAAAAGTAGATTTAGATACTTTTGTTTTTGAAATGGAAAATATGAATAAATAATATTCAGATTTTAGCGTTCAGTTTTTATACTGACTTAAAATTGAAACTTAAATAAAACTCAAAAATAAACCCGACTAGATTTTAAATCTTGTCGGGTTTATTTTGTTTGTACTGTATTCAGATTTATGAATTATAAAATATCAATTATTGTTTAAACAATTCTATTTCATAAAACAGAATGGCGTATTAATCCTTAATTAATTTCAACCCCAATTTTCCTTGTCGTTCTTGACTATCATTTGCAGTAATCTCATATGTATAATTCCCTTTTTCAAGAGTTGTTTCTCCAACATAATCAATAGGCTGCAATGTATATGTTTGACCATCAATTTGTAACTCAACAAATGCATAACTATATGCATACTCAAATACTTTGTAACTTGTTTTCTGTCCTGAACTTACATCCTCGAAATTCACATTTCCGGTTGAAGTATTTACTGTAATATTTTTAAAATTAAATTTACTTGCATTCGACAATCTAATTTTTACTCCAGAGGAATCATCATCATTAGAACAGCTAAATAAAGTTACGGTCAAGATTAACAAAATGGATAGTTTTTTCATAAGTCTTTTATTTAAAAGATGTTGAAAATGTAAAAAGGTTGCGTCGTCTAAAAAAAATAGTTTACTATTGCGCTTCTTTCATAAACTCCTCTGCCTTTTCGACCATTTTATAGCTTCCGCAGAAAAACGGAACTCTTTGATGAAGTTCTGTTGGCTGGATTTCCATAATTCTTCCAAAACCGTCTGTTGCTTTTCCTCCGGCTTGTTCTGCAATAAACGCCATTGGGTTACATTCGTATAATAAACGTAATTTCCCCTTTGGTGCTTTTGAACTTGTTGGATAAATATAAATTCCGCCTTTAATCATATTTCGATGAAAATCTGAAACCAAACTTCCAATATATCTTGACGTATAAGGTCTGTCTTCTTCTTCACGCTGACAATATTTGATGTAGTTTTTTACACCTTGCGGAAAATGAACATAATTCCCTTCGTTTACCGAATAGATATTTCCGTTTTCTGGAAATTTCATATTTGGATGCGAAAGGTAAAATGTACCAATTGCCGGGTTTAGTGTAAATCCGTTTACACCATGTCCAGTTGTATACACTAACATAGTCGAAGTTCCATAAATTACATATCCTGCTGCAACTTGATTGATTCCCGGTTGTAAAAAATCCTCGCTTGTTACCGGAGTTCCTATTGGAGTAACTCTTCTAAAAACAGAAAAGATAGTTCCTAAAGAAACATTTACATCAATATTCGATGATCCGTCAAGCGGATCCATCAAGATCACGTACTTATTATTATGACTGTTGTCGCTCCCCTGAACAGTTATAAAATCGTCGTTTTCTTCTGAAGCAATACCACAGACAATCTCACGGTTTATTAACGTCTGGATAAATACTTCGTTTGCATAGACATCTAATTTTTGCTGGTCTTCGCCTTGGATATTTTGTTCGCCTGCTGCGCCAATAATATCTACTAAACCTGCTTTGTTTACTTTATAGTTTACGACTTTCGCCGCCAAACGTATAGAGTTGATAATTCGGGAAAGCTCCCCCGACGAATACTGAAATGCTTTTTGGTTCTCAATAATAAACTCTCCCAGTGTTTTATTGCGTTCTTCCATTGCTATATCGTTATAGTTTTTAATTTTAAGTCACAAATATCGCTTATTTTGTGAGAATGATTTAAAAATTATTTTGTTAGTTTACTACTATTGTATATTTGCTAATTAATAGCTGAAAGCAGCATATAAAAAAATGCTTTTTTAGCTAATAAACGGTTAATAATAAGAATATATGAAATTGATCTTGACAAAGACACAATATTATATAGGAGCGATAAAAGAATAAAATTAGGATAGTTATGAATATTAGAAAAGGGAATCCTGAAGACATGAAATATGTTTTGGGATTAATACAGGAACTGGCAATATTCGAAAATGAACCTGATGCGGTTATTATAACTGAAGAGGATTTAATACGTGATGGATTTGGAGAAAAACCGCTTTTTCATGTATTTGTAGCTGAGATTACAAATGATTTAAATGAAAAGGAAATTGTTGGAATCGCATTGTACTATTATCGCTATTCGACTTGGAAAGGAAAAACAATCCACTTAGAAGATTTAGTTGTAAAAGAGAAAATGCGGGGTACTGGTCTTGGTTCTGCATTGTATGCCGAAATAATGAGACAAGGCAAAAGAGACAATGTGAGAAGGGTTGAATGGAATGTTCTCGATTGGAATACTCCTGCTGTAAAATTTTACGAGAATTCAGGTGCAAAAATTCTCGACGGCTGGCAGGTTGTTCAAATGGATGAGTTAGGAATTAATACGTTCTTAGATAAATTATAAAAATATTAGTTTGCCACGAATTTGCTTCGCCTGTTCGCTTTCGCTCGAGTCACGAATTAGCACGAATTAAATTAGTGGAAATTTGTGTAATTCGTGGCAAACTGACACAGATTGTAAAATCATTTTAATCCTTAATCTGTGGCAAAAAAAGACGCATAGCGGTGCGTCTCTACAAATTTAATCCAAATAGAATTGGAATTTAGAAAATTGAAATTTTATAAAAGAAACAGCATATATACAAAATGAGAGTATTTAAATTTGGTGGTGCATCTGTAAAAGATGCTGAAGGAATAAAAAACGTATACGACGTTTTACAAAAAGTAGGTTATGAAGATGTGATTTTAGTTGTTTCGGCAATGGGAAAAACCACAAATGCTCTTGAGGTTGTTATCAAGAATTATTTTGATAAATCGGCAGAGCTGAATTCATCTGTACAAGAAATAAAAAAATACCACAACCAAATCTTATTGGATTTGTTTGAAGATGAAAAACACGAGGTTTTTACGGCTGTGAATGCGCAATTCTCAGAATTAGAATATTTCTTAGCGCATAATAAATCTCCAAATTATAATTTTGTTTATGATCAAATTGTAAGTTTTGGAGAGTTAATCTCGACTACTATTTTAAGTCATTTTATGAATTTCATGGGCATTCAAACGCAATGGCTTGATGTTCGTAATTTCATTAAAACAAATGCAAACTACAGAGATGCCGAAGTAGATTGGGAAACAACGCAGCAGCTTATAAGCAAAAATGTACCTAGAAAAATCTTAAACATCACTCAAGGATTTTTAGGTGCTGATGAAAATAATTTCACTACGACTCTAGGTCGTGAGGGTTCTGATTATACTGCAGGAATTTTTGCTTATTGCTTAAACGCCGAAAGTGTAACGATCTGGAAAGATGTACCAGGAGTTATGAATGCTGACCCGCGTTATTTTGAAAATGCAAGTTTGTTGAATCAAATTTCGTATCGTGAAGCAATCGAATTGGCTTTTTATGGTGCCACTGTAATTCACCCGAAAACATTACAGCCATTACAGAAAAAAGAAATTCCTTTATATGTAAAATCATTTATCAACCCATTATTAAAAGGAACTTGTGTTTCTAAAGGTGTTGATCTTGAACCGCAATATCCTTGTTTTATCGTAAAAAGAGAGCAGCTTTTAATTTCTCTTTCTTCGATTGATTTCTCTTTTATTATGGAAGAAAACATCAGTGAGATTTTTGGGTTATTCCATGAATTTAAAATCAAAGTAAATTTAATTCAGAATTCTGCGATTAGTTTCTCTGTTTGTGTGGAAGATAAATTTGGAAATTTCAGTGATTTGAATGCTATTCTTTCGAAAAAATTCAAAGTAGATTACAGCGAAAATGTAACTTTATATACCATCCGTCACTTTACAGAAGATGCTGCACAGACTGTTGAAACAAACAAAGAAGTTTTACTAAAACAAGTCAGCCGCGAAACCATGCAAATTGTAACTAAAGAACTAAATTAATACTTTGTAAAAGGTAATTATTTCAATTCAAATATATTTTAAAAAGGCTTCACTTAATTGTGAAGCCTTTTTTTCTACCTCGCCCTATTATTCTCTGTCTGCTCAATTTCAGTTTTCTTGTAAGTTGTCTTTTTTGAATTCCCAAAACTATAAGTTGCTATTAGTTTAAAATAATTTGTAGTATAGGTTCTGTGGTAATAAATTTGAGTCTGCCCCACTTCGTAATCACCAGAAACCATAAACTTATGAAAGATATCATTCGCCGTAAAATTTAGTCTTAGCGCCTCTTTAAAAAAGTTTCTTTCAATACCCAGCGTTACAGTTGAGCGCGGATTTTCACTTCGCAATCCATAGCTTTTGTCGCCAAGATACCAAGCTAATAATTGAATTTTGAAAAGATCAGGAATCGTAAAAGTATTATTTGAGTACAAATAAATTTGAGGCTTAACCGGGCCTAAAGCATATTCATAAAAATTATCAACTGATTTGCTTAAATTCATACTTACCGTATTTGTAGAATTCCACCATTTCACATTGAAAGATCTCGAAATCGACGTAAAAAAAGTATGCTCTTTTTCGATATTTAAAGACCTTAAAATATAGCTATTTGGCGTGTCGCCCCGCAATGCAGCACCCGAAATTGGATCAATTTTGTAGGTGTACCCAACTTTAAAATCAAACTTTTTATACATCGTACCAATTTCAAAAGCATGCGTTTTTTCAGGAAGCAAATTCGGGTTTCCTTCTATTGTCGTAAATGGATCTTGATAAATAACATAAGGATTTAAAGCTTGGTAACGAGGTCTTGTAATTCTGGAAACATACGAAAAATGTGCTTTCCAGTCTTCTGATAAATTAAAATTCAAAAGGAGGTTTGGAAAAAAATTCTCATAATCTTTACCAAATTTCTGAACCCCATTTGCATTTGTATACAAATCATAACTTGTGCTTTCTACCCTTGCTCCAATAGAAAAATTTACTTTTTCACCTAGCATACTTCCAAAATTAAAATAAGCCGCACTAATCTTTTCCTTGTATGTAAAATCACTCGAAAGAGTATCGTCTAATTCAAAATCATTGGTATTAGCAATAAAAAAGTCAGTTCCAGACTTTATAGCGGCATAACTAAATTTAGCTCCAAGTTCAAGTTTTGTTTTATCACTAATTTTTCTCGAATAATCGGCTTGTGCCATTATAATGTTAATGGTACTTCCAACATCATTTTTTAGAAATCTTTTGCCCTCTGTTTCCTCAACAACACTATTTTCTTCAATAAAATCTCTTACCGTTCCGTTGTAATTTGAATATTGTGTTCCTATAAACAATGACGAACCTTTGGGATCTGTTATCAGATTATAATTCAAATTAATAAACTGATTCAGCAGTACATCATTTTTGGCAATATCTGTAGCATAAAAACTATTTCCGGAATTATTCGTTATTGAATTTCTGCTTTTTACTGCTCCGCCTAAATCTTCGATATTTCCACTGTAAGCCAGCGAAATATAACTATTCATCGAAAAAGTATATTGAATTCCAGCTCCAAAATTGGAGTAATTATTAAATTGCCTTTGCCAATCTGTAGTTAGAGCAGACTTCATAAAAACATCTGGATTTGGACGCGTTCTGGTGGTGTACAACAATTCTCGACCTTTGCCCAATTGCAATCCGTAATTGGTTATAAAAGAAAATTTACCTTTCGTATAATTAAAATCTAAAAGGGTATTGGTGCTTGTTCCTGCAAATTTAGAAACGGTAACATGCTGGCTTGCCGTTCCCATTATACCATTTTCGATGTTTTGTTTTGTAATAATATTGATAACTGCTTTTCCTTCGGCATCGTACTTTGCTGATGGATTTGAAATTACTTCAATTTTTGCAATCTGCGAAACAGGAATCGCTGCAAAACGTTCATAATTTATCAAGATTCCGTTGAGATAAATAATCGCTTCACCTTTGCCCAAAACGCTTATTTGTCCTTCGGCAACTACAACATTTGGAACTCGCCCTAACAATTCATTTACAGAACTGCTCGCTGCCAGAACAGTTCCGGTTACATTAACATCGATTGTACCGTTTGCACCGTATTTAAGCAATGACGGCTGACTTTTTACGACTACTTCGTTTAACTGATTGTTACTTTCTAAAACTATAATCGAACTCAAATCAATATTTTCGGCATTTGAATAATTTATGTTCATATGCTTATCTGTAAATTCTGATGAAGTCAATTTTAAAATTACTTCTTTTTGATTAATATCAGATAATTGAAAAACTCCGTCTAAAAAATCCTGCTGTTTTATAATCAAGGAATCACGAACAGACAAAACAACAGCTGTTCCCATCATCAATTCGTTATTACGATTGACCACTTTTCCAGAAATTTTTTGAATAGATTGCGCCTTTAAAAATGCACTATTAAAAAGAAAACAATATAGGTAAACGAAAACCAGAATTAAAAACCTCATAAAATTTAATGATTAAGATTTGACTTTTTGCAGAGACAAAAGTCAGCTCTAAACCACGAAAAGAGGTAAGCGAAAGCGAAATCAGGAGTACGAATTTATAAATTAATACTTCTGTTAAGCCTGTAAAGTTTGAAGCTGATAGTTTAAAGGTGTAGTTCCTGTATGTTTTTTAAAAGCGGCAAAGAATGTCGATTTCGAATTAAAACCCACATCATAACCAACAGATTCTAAAGTCAATTTATCATTTGACCTTATTATTATACAAGCTTCATTTATTCTCAATTCATTTACATAACTTGTAAAATTCTTCCCCAGATTATTATTCAAAAACTGAGACAATTGATGCGGCGTCACATTTAATTCTTTTGATAAATCCTGTAAGCTCAAATTTGCATTTTTATACAAACTTTTCTCAATCATTTTGTTCTGGAGTTTCTCAAGTAAAAGGGCAGCTTCAGATTCTTCCATTTTCTTTCCCGAAGCTTTTTGTCCGTACAATAAGAATAAATCATCTGTTCTTTTTCGATACAAAAGAATCGAAATTATCAAATACAAAATAAAAGAAAACACAACTGCTCCGCCAATATAAACTGCCGCTCTGGCTCCCATTATTGCTAAAAAATAAAAAAGAAACAGTAAAAAATTCGCCAGAAAAAGCATTCCAAACCATATTTCCGCCGGAGTTGTTTTTTCTTTTATATTGATTATTTTCTTTAAAATGTTTCTAATGGTAAAAGCAGAAAAAAGGATATAAACAAACCATTGAAAATAAATAGTTCTGATAAAATAAGTACCCCAAAGTTCTGGATACGTTTTGTATGGATATACTATTCCAACGACTGCAATTAAAATTCCCCAAAACAAAAGTGTCAATTTCCAAGATTTGGGTAAAATCGTAACTTCATCAACGGCAGATTTTAGAAAATAATACAAACAGGGTCCAATAAAAAAACAAGCCGTAAGTCCTAACTGCAAATACAATTTTGGCAATTCTGGATGAAAATAAACAAATACCGACTTTGCTATTCTTACGCTTAATGCAAACAAAAGCATTCCTAAGAAGTAATTTGTCAAGTATTTTTTCTTCGTGAAAAAGAAAAAATAAATACTCAAAATAATTCCATTGAAAGCTCCCAATGCACTAAAAAAAATAAAAGTTCTTTACCAGTATCCATTATTCAAATTTGTTTATCCTGACAAAGCTAAAAAAAAATGATTTCGGTTTCTTTCTTTTTTAATTTTAATAGAAAATGCGATTATTCTTATAGCTGCAAATATTTAACTAATTTTATAACTCTAACAGAAAAACATTAAACAAGATCAAATATTCCTAAATCATGGAAAACGACAAAGAGCCTTCAGAAGAAACAAAAGAAAGATGGATCAAAGATCCTAATAATTGGATTTGGGGTCTTTTTTATTATAACCCAGAAGACAAAAGAATCTTTCCTCCAAAGAAAATTAAAGAGTTTGGCTGGACCACCAATTTTGCAAATCCTAATTCTGTTTTTGTATTATTAGCGATAATGGCTGTTCTTATTACCTTAGGTCGCTACCTTAACTAATTCACTTCAAACTGTAATATTCGAAGTAATAATTCCCGATTATAAATACTACTTTTGATTTTTGAGAGTCAAAGTGTTTATGTTGAAAAAACTACTGTTTTTTGTGATATTGTTTTGGTATTCTGGGCTTAAGGCTCAGGAAACTGAATCGCTGTACAAAACAAAAAAAGTCGTTGCTGCAAAAGATACTATTCACCTCGAACCTTTCAGCATAAACTCCAGTTTTTTTGAGCTTTTAAACTCCAAAAACCAACGTATTGATTCTACTTTTTATAGAGTCGATTTTCAAAAAGGAACACTGCTTTTAAATGAAAAACTAACTTCTGTTTCAGATACTTTAATTGTTAATTATCTCAATTATCCTGATTTCCTGACAAAAGAATATGGTTTCTACAAAGACAGTCAAGTGGTAAGCAACGATATTGATACCGAAAAATTATACAAAATTGACAATTCCAATATTAAAAAAATCACTCCATTTGACGGTTTAAATACTTCTGGGAGTATTACTCGAGGTGTAACAATTGGGAATAATCAAAATACGGTTTTAAACTCTAATTTAGATTTACAAATTACCGGAAAAATATCCGACAAAGTTAGTTTGCGCGCTTCTCTGCAAGACAATAATATTCCACTTCAAGATGGTGGTTATTCTCAAAAACTAGATCAGTTTGACAATATTTTCATGGAACTTTTTACGGATGACTGGAACATTCGAGCGGGTGATGTTTTTCTAGAAAATCGGAAAACACAATTCTTAAGTTTCAACAAAAAAGTTCAAGGACTTTCTGCCAGTTTTGATTTTGATACTGAAAAAAGTAAGACTAATGTTTTTGCGTCGGTTTCGTTTGTAAAAGGTCAATATGCTAAAAGTACTTTTACAGGTCAGGAAGGAAATCAGGGACCGTATAAACTTAAGGGTCAGAATGGCGAATTGTATGTTTTAGTAATTTCAGGTTCAGAGCGCGTTCATGTAAACGGTGTTTTACTTAAAAGAGGCGAAAACAACGATTATGTAATTGACTATAATGCGGGTGAAATTGTTTTTACTTCTCTTTTTACGATAACTTCAGAAATGCGTATCAATGTTGAATATCAATACTCTGAACGCAATTACAATCGATTAGTGACTTATGCAGGTGCCACGCACGAAAACAAAAGCTGGAGTTTTGGCGGCTATTTATACTCCGAAAATGACATGAAAAACCAGCCGTTACAGCAAAATCTTTCTACAGAACAAGTGCAGGTTTTGGCGCAGGCAGGCGATAATCAAAACTTAATGAAAGCTCCATCGGCATATGAAGATGCTTATGCTGACAATAAAATATTGTACAAAAAAAACAGTGTCAATTCTGTAGAATATTATGAGTACTCAAAAAATCCAGCGGATGTTTTATACAATGTAAAATTTAGTCTTGTGGGTAATAATCTCGGAAATTACATCATTCAAAATAATACTTCTGTTGAACGTATTTATGAATATGTTCCGCCTATAAATGGCACTCCGCAAGGAAACTACGAACCAATTGTACAACTGGTCGCTCCAATAAAAATTCAGGTCGCGACTTTTTTAGGAAAATACAATCCTAACGAAAAAACATTGGTTGATTTTGAAATTGCCATGAGCAATAACGACAAAAATTTATTTTCTCCAATTGATGATTCTGACAACGAAGGCATTGCTTTTAAAACAAATATTAAAAAACGTCTTTTTACAAGAAATTGGACTTTAGATGGTTTTGCTGATTATCAATTTGTTCAAAAGGATTTTAGATCTGTAGAACGCTTGTACAATATAGAATTTAATAGGGATTGGAACTTAAACACAGCACTTTTAGGAAATCAAAGTTTACTGGTTACGGGCTTAAACTTTGATTTGTTTGCCAAAAAAGAAACTTCTAATATCGGGTTATTTACTTATCAATTTGAAAAATTGGATTTTACCGAAAGTTATTCGGGAACTCGCCATACCACGACCGCTTTATTCAAATTTAAAAATTGGACAATCGAGAATCAAGGCAGTTTTTTAAATAGTGATGCAACGGCATCGACTTCAAAGTTTATTAGAAATCAAACTAGAACTAAATATCATTTTGGCAAAAACTGGATTGGAGCAAGTATGCAGCTTGAAGATAATCAGGAAAAAGATAAAGTTAGCAATCAGTTTTCGGCGATAAGCCAGCGATTTTCTGAATATGGTGCTTTTGTCGGACGCGGCGACAGTACAAAGGTTTTTGTTGAACTAGGATATTTACAACGAAGAAATGACAGTTTACAAAATGGACTTTTACAGCATGTAAATAACTCTCAGACTTATTATTTAAAATCGAAGTTAATTCAGAATAAAAAAACTGATTTGGCGGTTTATGCAAGTTATCGAAATCTTGATTTTACAGATTCTAACCGAAAAAATGAGCCTTCTTTAAACTCTAGGATTCTTTATAACGATCGATTCTTTAACCAATTTATGCAAATAAGCAGTGCTTATGAAACCAGTTCTGGAACCATCGCTCAACAAGAATTCACTTATATTGAAGTTCCTGCCGGGCAAGGCGTTTATACTTGGAATGATTATAATGGTAATGGCATTCAGGAACTGGAAGAATTTGAAATTGCAGCTTTTCCAGATCAGGCAAAGTTTATCCGAATCTTTTTACCGAATCGAGTTTACATCAAAACCAATCAAAATAAATTTTCACAATCTGTTGTACTGAATCCGCTGCAATGGCAAAATGAAAAAGGGCTTAAGAAAATCATATCCTATTTCTACAATCAAACTTCCTTTATCATGGATCGAAAAGTGAAAAGTGAAGGTGAGTTGGAATTGAATCCTTTTTATTCTTCAGATGAAAATATTCTAGGTTTGAATTCGAGTTTTAGAAACAGTTTATTCTACAATCGAGGCAAACAGAAACATTCTGTTACGTATTCGTATCTTATCAATAACGGAAAAAGTTTACTTTCAATTGGCTCGCAGAATGTCAAAAACAATTCGCATCAATTGCAATACACGCATTTGTATCAAAAAAGCTGGTTGTTTAATTTCTTTACAAAAACAATAAGCACCAACTTGATTTCTAAAGATTTTGCGGAGAAAAATTACGATTTAAAAGGATATCAGCTTGCGCCAAAAATTAGCTATTTGTTCTCAAGAAATACTAGTTTAGATTTTTTCTATGAATTTCAAAACAAGGAAAATCAGATTGGCAATTTTGAAACATTAATGCAAAACCGTCTGGGCACTTCGTTTTCTTTTGCTGGAGAGAAAAAAGTAACTTTAAATGGTGAGTTTTCTTTTTATGAAAATAAATTTACCGGAAACGAGTTTTCATCCGTAGGTTTTCAAATGCTTGAAGGCTTGCAGGCGGGACAAAATTTAGTTTGGAAACTGCTTCTGCAAAAGAATATTACACAGTTTTTAGATGTAAATTTAAACTATCAAGGACGTAAAAGTGAGGCTGGATCTACTGTGCATACAGGCAACGTTCAGCTTAGAGCATATTTTTAGCGGTTAACAAAAAACATAAGAATTAATTGCTTAATTTTATAATACTATTTAAACTAAAATCTTATGAAAAAATTATTATTGCTCTGTTTCATAGTAGTTTTATCTACTAATTTTTACGCTCAGGAAACAGTAACTAAAGCGGCTAAAAGCAAAACCGAAACGGCTGCTAAAAAGACTAAAGCGAAAGCTGATAAAACTACTGCTGATGCTAAGAAAACAGCTGATAAGGCTGCAAAAACTAAAACCACTGCAGAAAAAGAAACCGCTAAAGCGAAAAAAGAAACTACTGCAGCTGCAAAAAAAACAGCAGATAAAGAAACTGCAAAAGCAAAAAAGGAAACAGCAAGCGCTGCTAAAAAAACAACCGCTAAAGCTGAAAGTACAAAAGCTGATGTAAAGAAAACGACTGCAAAAGCTGATGCCACAGCTAAAACTGCAGCTAAAGATGCGACTGCAGCTAAAAAGACTGCGACAAAAACTTTAAAAGAAACGAATGAAAAAGCACCAAAAGTAGCCGATAAAGTTACTGGTGAATACAATGGTAAAAAAGTATATACTGGGCCAAGAGGTGGTAAATACTATATCAACAAAAATGGTAATAAAACCTATATTCAAGACTAAGAAAAGGTACTCAGGAACTAAGGTTCTGAGGTGCTAAGATTCTAAAATAAGAGACTTTGAAGCCGAACTTATGTTCGGCTTTTTTATTTTCAAAATACAAAAATCTTAGAACCTTAGTACCTCCGCGCCTTAGAACCTTAAATAAAATATTGAGTTAATAATTTAGTAATATGTGCGAAATAACATAAAAAACATATTTCTTTATCTTCGTTTGCAAAAAGCGTTAAACTATGAGCATTGACTATTCTGCTAACAAAACAATTTTAGTTGCTCCATTAAACTGGGGACTTGGCCACGCCACAAGATGCATCCCAATTATTAAGGCGCTTCAGGAAAACAATTTTATTCCAATTATTGCTTCTGATGGTGTTGCACTAGCTTTGCTGCGAAAAGAATTTCCCTATATACAAACACTGGAACTGCCTTCTTACCACATTGAATATGCTAAAAATGGTAAAAATTTTAAATGGAAGTTGATTAAAAATCTTCCAAAAATGATTGCTGCTATTTTAGATGAGAAAAAAATGGTGAACAGCTGGATTAAAAAACATGGTATTGACGGAATAATTTCTGATAATAGATTGGGTGTTTTTAGTAAAAAAGTGCCTTCTGTTTTTATGACGCATCAGTTGAATGTGATGACAGGAAACACTACTTGGTTTACGAGTAAATGTCATCAGTATTTTATAAAAAAATATTCGCAGTGCTGGGTTCCAGATTCAAATGAAAAAACAAATCTTACCGGCGATTTAGGTCATCTTAAAAGCAATGATTTAAATCTGAAATACATTGGCCCTTTGAGCAGAATGCGTAAAAAGGAAACGCCTAAGATATACGATTTGATGATTATTTTATCAGGACCAGAACCGCAGCGTACTTTTCTGGATGAAAAACTTCAAAAAGAAATAGCGGGTTACAAAGGAAAAGTGGTTTTTGTTCAGGGAATTGTGGAAAAAACACAAACCAAATGGCAGGCTGGAAATGTTACTTATTACAACTTTATGAATTCTAAACAATTAGAACAGACTTTTAATGAAAGTGATTTTGTTTTATGTCGTTCTGGTTATACAACTGTTATGGATTTGGCTAAACTAGGCAAAAAAGCTTTTTTTATTCCAACTCCGGGACAATATGAACAGGAATATCTGGCGGTAAAACTTCAGGAAGAAAATCTTGTACCTTATGCAATGCAAGACGACTTTACGATTGATGATTTATCAAAGGTAAAGTCGTTTAAAGGTTTGTCTCAATTTAATGATGAAATAGACTGGGATTCGCTATTTACAGTTTTTGAAGACTAATTTTTTTAGAAATTGAACTGAGCTTGCAATCGCAGTAGATTTCCTTGTTGTCTGTTTATTGGAAGTGCACTGTCCTCAAAAGTTCTGTCGGCAATTACATACTCGGCAGTTAATTCTAGTGCTTTAATTGGCTGCCATTCGATACCTATTTCGTAATCTCTTACGACATAACTTCTGGCGTCTTTTTCATATTTTTTACCTCCGTCATAATATTGAAATTTTGCAAAAGGATAAAGATGCTGTTTTTTAAAATCGAGTTTATAACTCAATAAAACATAACCTCCATTTAAGTCAGTTTCATCAACAGTATTGGTTAAGGTATTGTAACGAGGTCCTGTTCCTACATTATATTCTGCCTGAATCCCGAAAGGTCTTGGATATAAAACAAAAGTTGCTCCTACTCTTTGATCTTTCACATATTGTGGATCATTAACTTTTACTCCTGGCGAAATTTCACCTGTAAAAGCCCATTTACCAGTATAAGCCTGAATTCCTGGCTCTATAATTTGACTTCCAATCACAAAAGGATAAGTAACTCTGGCCACGACATTTAAATCTCTGTTGCCGTCTAGTTTATTTGCTATTTGCCCATTGTAAACTCCAAAAGCAAAAACTCCATAATCACCAGATCCTTTGAATCCGTCTTTTACAAGCATTTCGAAACGTTTTCTAATTTCAGCAGGTGCCCAATAAAAAAACAAGCCTAAATCACGCTCATTCAAAATGGCACTATTCATCGCATCGTTACGATCTAAGGCTAAACGCTGCGAACTTGATTGCATATTCTCGAAACCATAAGGAATTTTACTCTGTCCAACACGAACGCGATATTCTTTTTTCTTATCAAAAGAAAGATCAAAATACAAGTCACGAATTTGCACAAAATTCTGAATTCCAGTACTTGGAGAACTCGCAAAATCGGGTTGAAAATAAAAGAATACATTAGGATGAACCTGTCCTGAAAAGACTAAACGTGCACGACGAATAAAAAGCCCGTTGTTTGATTTTGCGTCTGGAGCTGTAGAAGTTGTTCCCCAAGATTTATCACATTGTTCGCAGGAAACTTTATCGTTTGTAGAGAACAATCCATTGTATCTAATTTGCGCATAACCTCTTAAAGAAATTCTGTCGTACCAATGTTCCTCACCGCTGACTCCCGATTTAGTATCTGGCAGTTTCGCTTTATTGATAGAGTCTAAAATACGAATTACTTCGTTTTTTACTTCTTGCTTGTTCAAATCTTGTGCATTAGATGCCCAAGTCAACAGTAATAAAACTGCAATTATTTTTCTTTTTATCATTCTTTCTTAAATCCCTTAATTTCAGAATGCAAAGATGTATCACCTATGTTAAGAAATCATTAACCAGATGTTACTATAATAAAAATTTATTGTTATGAACTAAATCCGAATGTTGATTTATTGTTAAACACCTTTGTTTTAGGGCGTTTTACAAAAACTCAATTACAATTTTTTAACGTCAGCTTTTTGATTTTTAAGCGCTTTTTCGAGCGTAAAAGAGAATTCTGAACCAATTCCGAACTCACTTTCTACATAAACTTTCTCTTTATGTGCCTCAATAATATGCTTTACAATCGCCAAACCTAAACCAGAACCTCCTTCTGATCGAGTACCGCTTTTATCAACTCTATAGAAACGTTCAAAAAGTCGCGGAATATTTTGTTTCTCAACTCCTTCTCCGTTATCACTGATACGTATTAAAACTTTTCTCTTGGTTAAATTGACTACGCCAACTTCGGTTAAACCGCCTTCTTTTCCGTATTTGATCGAGTTAACAATTAGATTTTCTAAAACTTGTTGAATCCTGTCTTTATCACCTCGAATAATTACAGATTGTACATTTTTACTTTCAAATGCCAATTTAATTTTCTTTTTGTCAGCTTTCATTTCTAACAAATCGAAAACATTATGAATGAGCTCTACAATATCAAAATCTGTAATCATCAAATTTAAATCACCAGATTCCAATTTGGTAATCATATCTAAATCTTCAACAATGTAAATTAATCGTTCAACTCCTTTTTCGGCACGTTTTAAATATTTTTTTCGGATATTTTTATCATCCATTGCTCCATCAAGCAGAGTCGAAACGTAACCTTGAACGGTAAATAATGGTGTTTTTAATTCGTGCGAAACATTTCCTAGAAACTCTCTGCGATATTGCTCTCGAATTTCGAGCATTTCGATTTCCAGCTTTTTATCTGTCGCAAACTTTTTTACTTCTCGCGACAGCGTTTCCATATCAGTCGTTATGGGCTGATTGATAAGTGTTGTTGATTCTAACAGCGAAACCTCATCGTATATTTTTTTAACTCTTCTATATATAAAACGTTCTACACGATATTGCAAAACCAGAAATGAGAAGATGTAAATTGAGATTAAAAAAATTATTCCAAATGCAATTTGGTGTTTCAATTGACCTTTATAAAATAAAGACATCAATATGAGTACAAATCCTGTTGCAAATAGACTTATATATAATGCCGATTTTACAGCAAATTTGTATGTTTTCTTAAAATTAATTTTCATTGAAAATATTAAACCATTAACAGATTATTTTTTCACCATGTAAGTGATATAAGTTTATTTAAAAGTAAAACTTAATGGTGTGCATTTACATAAGAACCTAAAAAAGCAAATCTTTGTCAAAGTTCAGAACTTTGACAAAGATAATTATTGTGAATGTAGGTAAACCACAAATTAAATGAACTTATATCACCAATATGGTTTCCTTAATATTAAATCCTTAAACTTCAAATTTGTAGCCTACTCCTTTTATAGTTTTAAAAAGGTCTTCGCCTATTTTTTCGCGTAGTTTTCTAATATGAACATCAATTGTTCTTCCCCCTACTACAACTTCATTTCCCCAAACTTTATCCAGAATTTCATCTCTTTTAAAAACTTTACCTGGTTTTGAAGCTAATAAATAAAACAATTCAAATTCTTTTCTTGGAAGCGCAATTTCCACATTGCCTTTAATAATTTTATACTCTTCGCGGTTAATCTCGATTCCTCCAACATTTATAGTATCACTAACTACTTCTTGTTCTTTTAACCTTCTTAACAGAGCCTTTACTTTTGAGACCAATAATTTTGGTTTTATTGGCTTAGTAATATAATCATCAGCACCAGCATCAAAACCAGCTACTTGCGAATAGTCTTCACTTCTTGCGGTAAGAAATGTTATGATAACATTATTTAATTCAGGGATTTTTCTGATGTGCTCACAAGCTTCCATTCCGTCCATTTCAGCCATCATCACGTCCATAATAATTAATTCTGGCAATTCTTTCTGAGCTTTTGCTATAGCATCTTTTCCGTTAGAAGCTGTAACAATCTGATAGCCTTCTTGAGCAAGGTTATAGCCAACGATTTCTAAGATATCTGGTTCGTCGTCAACTAATAAAATCTTGGTTTGTGTTTTTTTCATAAATAGCAAAAATTGAGATTTTTACATCAAATTCTCTTTAATATATATCCGATGTTTTTTATTTCACAGGGTAAATATAGTAATAAATGAATCGTTAAAAATTGCTGTTAACGGTAATTTAATCTGGTAACAATTTGATAATCTTTAGCACACAAAAACATAACAAGTTCGTAACATCGACTTCACAGCTCAGTTATTTCTTTGCACAAAAATAAATCAAACACAACACTGAAATGAAATTCAATTTAAAATTTCTATTTATTGCATTATTTATCTGTACGATTTCGATCGCACAAAACAAAGGTACGATTTCTGGCGTTTTAACCGACAAAGAAATGAACAACGAAGCCTTACCTTTTGCAAATGTTTTAATTAAAGGTACAAACATTAGCGTAAATACTGACGTTGACGGAAAATATTCGTTAAGCGTAAATCCAGGAAATTATATCGTTATTTATAGTTTTTTAGGATATGAATCTAAAGAAGCTCCAGTTACGGTAAAAGCAAACGAAACTGTAGTGGTAAATCAAGTACTTTCTTCGGGAAGTTTTACTCTTAAAGATGTTGTCGTAAAATCTACTGGAAACAGAGAAAAAGAAACGGCTTTATTATTAGACCAAAAAAATGCTGTGGTAATCAAACAAAGTATTGGTGCGCAGGAAATGTCTAGAAAAGGAGTAAGCGATGTTGAAGAAGGTTTAACTAAAATTACCGGAATTACTAAAGTTGGATCAAGAGGTTTATTTGTTCGCGGACTTGAAGACAGATACAACAACTTATTGATTAATGATCTTGCTGCTCCAACAAACAATCCATTTTTGAAAATTATTCCGCTAGATTTATTCTCTACGGATATCGTTGGTGTTATTGAAGTTTACAAAACATTCAGCCCAAACATTTATGGTGATTTTGCAGGTGGAACATTTAATATCCAAACTTCTAAAAACACAAAAAGCATCACGAAAATTAATATTGGAACAAGCTATCTTGTAAACAGTAATTTAAAAAGATTTTCTATTTCTAAAGATGCTGATTCTGCAGAAGGCTTTTTCGGAATGACTGGAGACAATAGAAAATTACCTTCTTTATTAGGAGATACTCCATCTGGTCATGTTTTTACTCCTCAAGAATCTTTAAACTCTTTCCAAAGCGGCTTTGACGTTTCGACTATAAGAACTCCGCTAAATACAAGTATTGGTTTTTTACATGCTGAAAAATTTGACTTAGAAAAAGACAGAAGCCTTTCTTACATCATCTCTGTAAATGCAGAAAACAGCTATGCAATTCAGGAAGGAGTTGACAGAACTTTTGCTTACCAAAGTACTGGAATCAGCTATAAAACTGATTTTATCACCACAGACAACCATTATAGAACTTCCTTGACTGGTTTATTAGGTTTAAACTATAATACAAACAGATTTAAACTTGCTTACAACAGCCTTTTTATCAGAACAACTGATAACTTAATCAAAGATCAATTTGGTGTTGCAAATGCTGAAACTGGAACTGGAACAAACAAAACTCTTATTCGTACGAACCAATTAGACCAATCAGATTATTGGAACAATCAATTATTAGGAGAATATGCAATTACAGAAGACAAAAGCCAAACTGTAAAAGCAGGCGCCTCTTACGCATTGACAAAATACAACCAGCCTGATAGAAAAGCATTTTCTGGTATTAAAACGGATAACGACGGAATCATTGCTTCGATTGCAGGAAACAACTTTATCAAACAATATTTAGAAATTACTGGAAACTCTTATTTCTCTGGTTTAGCTGAATATAACTTGAAATTTGGAGCAGATAAAGGTCACAAATTAACGGTTGGTTATAACGGAAACATGTCAGACATGGAATCTTCATATCGTTTTATTTCTCCAACTCCTGGTCCAAATATCGATGCTCCGCTTAACAGTATCGACGATCAATTGAATGGATACATTGCTGGAGGTGCTTTCAATTTTAGAGAAAGTTCTAACTCTACTTACAAAGCGATTTTAAAAGAAGGGGCTAATGCTGGATATGCTAATTTACTTTACAAATTCAATGATAAATTTGAACTTAATGGTGGTGTAAGATTTGAAAGTACAAATAGAGAAACTAAATACAGAAATCAAGGTTCTTTTGATGAGCCATATGTAACTTTAAACTACGACAAAACTTATTTCTTACCTTCGTTAAATGCTAAATACAGCGTTACCGAAAAAGCAAATGTTCGTTTAGCGGGTGGTATCACTTACACTAAACCAGTAATAATGGAAGCTTACCCAATTGAGTACATCAATGCCGATGGAACTTCTATGAAAGGAAATCCATATTTAGTAAACAGTGATAATTACAATGTTGATTTAAAATATGAGTTTTTCCCAACTGCAAAAGAAATGTTTGCAGTAGGACTTTTTGGTAAACAAATGAAGAATCCTATCGAAAGAACTTTGACTGCAAATGCTGCTGGTTCTACAATTATCACTTACTTAAATTCTGACAATGCCGTTATATATGGTGCAGAAATTGAGTTTATCTATGATTTAGAAAGATTAACTAATACGTTCAAAAATTTCTCTTTAGGTTTTAACACTTCTTTAATGAGTACCAAAGCAGAAGTAAAACCTTTTATCATAAATCCTGACGGAAGCGTAACTCAAACAATCGAAACTCATACATCAAGAGATTTACAAGGTGCTTCAAAATGGTTGATCAATTCAGATTTGAAATATCAATTTGACGTAAACAAAAACTGGAGCAATACACTTTCATTAGTTTACTCTGTATTTGGAAAAAGAATTTATGCAGTAGGAACAAATGGTCTAGATCATATTTATGAACTTCCTGTATCACAATTAGATTTTGTATGGAGCAGTAAATTATCACAGCATTTTGATTTAAAATTCTCTGCAGACAATTTACTTGATCCAGCACGAAAATTTGAAATTGGAGACAACAGTGTAACACCAGTTGTTGGAGATCCATTAACAAGAAGTTACAAAAAAAGCAGAGGTTTTTCATTAAGTCTAGGATATACGTTTTAATCCTTTTTAAAACTAAGATCACAAAGCCCTATTTCGATAGGGCTTTTTTTATGAACATAATGTAAATCTCTTAACATTATCTTGACATTTAGGAGTATTTATAATAACGGTATTGTAATAATCAGCTAACATGCATAAAAGATTCCCGTCCTACTTTTGTCTGCAAAGAAATCAACTATTAAACAACAATTATGAAAACTAAATTTTTCGCTTTAGCCCTTTCAATTGGCTTATTATTTTCATCTTGCAGCAATGACAACGATCCAGCTCCATTTACTATCGCTCCTTTAACAGGAACTGAGAGTATTGTTGTAGGAGGAACTACAACTTTCAGCAGTACAACTACAGGCGGTACTTATTCTAGTGCTACGCCAGCTGTTGCAACTGTTGTGCCTGCTACTGGAGTTATTACAGGGGTTTCTGTAGGTACTTCTGTTATTACTTATACACTACAATCTGTTTCAGTAACAAAAACAGTAACTGTAACAGCTGTTCCAGTTGCAACAGGAGAAATTACTGGAACAATTACAGCTGATAAAACTTATCCATTAGGAAACTATACTATGAAAGGTATGGTAAAAGTAAATGCTGGAGTAACATTAACATTTGATGCTGGTTCAACAATTACAGTTGATAAAACTACTGGAGACAACGCTTTAGTTGTATTAAACGGTGGTAAATTAATCATCAACGGTACTGCTGACAAACCAGTTGTATTTACTGAAAAATCTAAAATCGCTGGTTCTTGGGGAGGTATCATCATGTACGGTGACGCTCCAATCAATGCTATCAACGGTGTAAAAACTTCTACTTCTGAAGACGGAAATGCGCTACCTTACGGAGGAACAAATGCAGCTCACAATGGTGGTTCATTGAAATATGTAAGAGTTGAATACGCTGGTTCTAAATTAGCTGACGGAACAAAAGAATTAAACGGATTCTCATTCTACTCTGTAGGATCAGGAACAACTTTAGACCACTTAGTATCTTACAAAGGTGCTGATGACGGATTCGAATTTTACGGAGGAACTGCAAGTTTAACAAATGCAATTTCTTATGACAATACTGATGATTCATTTGACTGGCAAGATGGATGGCAAGGTCAAGCCAATTCAAACTGGTACGCTCATCAAAATGCAAAAGGAAACTTTGGAATCGAAATTGAATCTTCTAAAAACAACAACGCTTACTTCCCTAAAGTTACAAACATCACTTTAAGAAGAATTGCTGGTACAACTCCAGAAGCTGTTGGAGATGTTCAAGTTGATGCATTCCAATTCAAAAATGAAGGAAACGGTGATTTCAGTAACGTTATCATAGATGGTTACGGTGATTACACAGAAGGTGGTAAATTATACACAGGAGCAGCAGTTAAAATTCAAGATGCTTCTACAAATACGAACCAAGTAAACGGTGGTAAAATTAAAATCACTAAAGTTAAAATTACAAATACTTCTAAAGATATCTTAGGTGTAGTTGTAGCTCCATGGGACGGTGTAGTTACATTCCCAGCTGGAAACTTCGTAATCGATGCAACAGCAACTGGAGCATCTATCACAGGTGGTGCTTGGGCAACAGTTAACGGTGTTGACTTGACTAAATAATAGTTAGAAAAAAAATAATGTTAAAAACATCCTAATAATTTAGGATGTTTTTTTTTGGCTTAGTTTTTGTAATTTTTTTTGTATATTTACTCATCCAAATAAATGCGATGGCAAAAAACTACTTTTATATTATTTTTTTATTGGCTTTTTTCTTTACTGTAAGTGTTTCAGCACAAGACAGTAAGCAATTACCAAAAACTCAAGAGTCCGTAGGAATTGAGGGTCTTAGCTTGTACCCTAACCCAGTGGTCAATGGAAAAGTATATATTACCTCAAAAAATGATTTAGAAAAAGAAATCATCATTTTTGACATCTTAGGAAAAAGAGTATTACAAGCGCATCTAAGCTCAAAAGAACTAAACGTTGCAGATCTTGTTCCCGGCGTTTACATTATAAAAATAAGCGAGCAAAATGCTACGGCAACCCGAAAGCTCATTATTCGATAAAACACAAAAAAAAGCTCCTGATGGAGCTTTTTTTAGTTTACAGTGTTCCGTTTTTTAGTATCCAGTCTCATTATCACTTGCTAAATTTGATACTTAAGAATACTGAAATAAAAAAGGCAACACTGAACGCCAAAAAATAAATATCTTTGCACAAAAAAAGTTTTGATTACAGCCAGCGATATATTTACGATTTCCAGCCATAAACAATTTGAAAAAACAGCACTAAAAGTGTTTCGCTTTCAATATGAAAACAATCTTGTATATCGTGATTTTTGTGATTTCCTTAAAACAAATGTGCAGCAGGTAAAAACATTAGCACAAATTCCATTTTTACCTATTCAGTTTTTTAAAAGCCATGACGTAGTATCAAACACTAATCCTGCCGAAGTTACTTTTACCAGCAGCGGTACGACTGGAATGATTACCAGCAGACATTTGGTAACCAATGTTTCTCTTTATGAAGAAAGTTACCGAAAAGGATTTTCTCAATTCTACGGTAATATCGAAGATTATGTCGTTTTAGCCCTTTTACCGTCCTATTTAGAGCGTGAGGGATCTTCGCTTATTTACATGGTCGAAGACTTGATAAAACTATCCAATCAGCCTGAAAGCGGGTTTTATTTACACAATCACGACGACTTAATTAAAAAACTGACTGAACTTGACGAATCAGGTCAAAACGTAATTTTAATTGGCGTTACTTATGCTTTGCTAGATTTAATTGAAAAACACCAATTCAACCTTCAAAATACTATTATTATGGAAACTGGAGGAATGAAAGGAAAACGCAAAGAAATGATTCGCGAAGAACTCCACGAACAACTTTGCAAAGGATTTGGTGTAAATGCAATTCACTCAGAATACGGAATGACAGAACTTTTAGCGCAAGCTTATTCTTTAGGCGAAGGTGTATTTGAATGCCCTTCTTGGATGCATATTTTAGTTCGTGATCCAGAAGATGCTTTAACCTATATAAAAGATGGAAAAACCGGCGGAATCAACGTTATTGATTTAGCCAATATCAATTCTTGTTCTTTCATTGCCACACAGGATTTAGGCAAAAAAAATCCCAACAACTCTTTCGAGGTATTGGGACGTTTTGATAATTCTGATATTCGTGGGTGTAATTTGATGGTGTTATAGTTTAATCGTTGATTTGTCAAATCGTTTAATCGGCTCAACGCTCGATTAAACAATTACCCGATTAAACAGTTAAACAACACGAATCACAAAATAGTTTTTCTTTCCACTTTGTAACAACACAAATTGATTATTAATCAAATCATTTGCAGTTAACACAAAATCTTCTTTTATTTTTTCTCTGTTTACAGAAATAGAATTAGCTGTCAACGCACGTCTAGCTTCCCCATTTGATTTAAAGAAACCTGTTTTCTCGTTTAAAACCGTTACAATATCTAATCCGTTTTCCAAATCTGCTTTTGCAATTTCAGCTTGCGGAACTCCATCAAAAACTTCTAAGAAAGTCACTTCATCCAATTTTTTCAAATCATCAGCAGTAGAATTTCCAAACAAAATATTCGAAGCCTGAATCGCTTTTTCTAATTCTTCTTTACTATGAACAAAAATCGTGATTTCTTCAGCTAATTTCTTTTGTAAGATTCTCAAATGCGGTGCTGTTTGATGCTCAGCAATTAAAGCCTCAATAGTTTCTTTATCTAAGAATGTAAAGATTTTAATGTATTTCTCTGCATCAACATCAGTTGAATTTACCCAAAATTGGTAAAACTTGTACACAGAAGTTTTATCAGCATCCAGCCAAACATTTCCACCTTCAGATTTTCCAAATTTAGATCCGTCTGCTTTTGTAATCAAAGGTGTTGTCAAAGCGAAAGCCTTTGCTCCTTCTCCACCCATTCTGCGCACTAATTCTGTACCTGTAGTAATATTTCCCCATTGGTCAGAACCTCCCATTTGCAAAATACAATTGTTGTTTTTATACAAATGATAAAAGTCGTACCCTTGAATTAATTGATATGTAAATTCAGTAAAAGACATTCCTTCACCTTCTCCGCTAAATCTTTTTTTAACAGAATCCTTCGCCATCATATAATTTACTGTGATACGTTTTCCAACTTCACGAGCAAAATCAATAAACGAGAATTCTTTCATCCAGTCATAGTTATTTACCATTACTGGAGCATTTGCTTCTTTTGAATTAAAGTCTAGGAAACGAGACAGAACACTTTTAATTCCGGCAACGTTTTTAGCCAAAGCTTCTTCGTTCAACAAATTTCTTTCGTCAGATTTTCCAGAAGGATCACCAATCATTCCAGTCGCGCCGCCCACAAGAGCGATTGGCTGATGACCAAAATTCTTTAAATGAACCAATAAAATAATCTGAACCATACTGCCAATATGCAGCGAATCTGCTGTTGGATCAAAACCAATATATGCCGAAGTTACCTCTTTTAGCAATTGTTCTTCCGTTCCTGGCATGCTATCATGGTACAAACCGCGCCACTTTAATTCTTCAACTAGATTCTTCATTTTTAAAATATTTTGCGCAAATATAATCAATGGTAATCGCAATGACAAAAACTTATGCCACAAAGGCGCTAAGGTGCAAAGTTTTGAATTTTTTAAAATAATATTTGTGCCTTAGCACCTTAGCAACAAAAAACCTTTGAACCTTTGTTTCTCTACAACTTTAAACCTTTACAAAAAAACCTTTGCAACTTTGTCTCTCTGCTTCTTTGCACCTTTCCAACAAAAACTTATATTTACAAAATGGTATTAGTAACTGGCGGAACAGGTTTAGTAGGCTCACATTTATTGCTTCATTTAATCGAAAATGGAGAAAACGTTCGGGCAATTTACAGAACCAAAAACAACATTCAAAAAGCAAAATCGGTTTTTGAACTTTACAAGAAAGAAGCTTTATTTGAAAAAATAGAATGGCTTGAAGCCGATATTTTAGACGTTCCTTCTTTAGAAAATGCTTTTATTGATATTGATTACGTTTACCACTGCGCCGCTCTAATTTCATTCGACCCCAAAGATGAAGAAGCACTTCGAAAAATAAACATCGAAGGAACTGCTAATATGGTTAATTTTTCGATTGCACTAGGTGTAAAGAAATTTTGCTTTGTAAGTTCTATTGCCGCACTTGGCGATTTGGCATCGCACGAAACTTACATTACTGAAGAAACAGACTGGAATCCCGAAAAACCACACAGCGATTATGCTATTTCTAAATACGGTTCTGAAATGGAAGTATGGCGCGCTCATCAAGAAGGTTTAGATGTTATAATTGTAAATCCCGGCGTAATTTTAGGACCAATTCCGAAAACAAAAAACAAACAGCAGGGAAGCGCTGAATTGTATTTAAAAGTTGCTAACGGTCTTTCATTTTATACTCTTGGAAGTACTGGTTTTATTACCGTTGACGATGTTGTAAAAATTTCTCGTCAATTAATGCATAGCGAAATTAAAAATGAGCGTTTTACTTTAATTGCCGACAATATTATTTTCAAAGATATTCTTGATACAATTGCCGAGGTTTTGAAAGTAAAAAAACCAAGCCGTCATGCAAAACCTTTATTTATGAATTTTCTATGGATGGCTGACGGAATATTTTCAACTTTATTTTTTCAAAAAAGACGCCTTACAAAAGCAACTGCAAAAGCTTCTTATTCTAAAAATCTGTATTCAAATGAAAAAATAAAAACCGCTCTAGAAACAGTTTTTACAGATGTACATCAATATGTTAAGGATATTTCTAAATTATAGAATTATTTTTTTGGCTGCGGTTTCATTTGTCGTCTTATAGAATCAAGATTTATTTGACTCTTTGTCTTTTTAATCGAATCTTTAGGCCTTTCTTTATCCTTAAGATTCACCGCTTTCATCGCCTTTTTCTCTTCAATTTTAACGATCGAATCTGTGTCTCTTTGATTTTTTGCTAATCGTTTTCCAACCTCATCAAACATCTCTTTGTAATTCTCATAATCTGCAGCATAATACATATTATTTTGAGCAAATTGAAGACTGTCTACTTTGTATTTCTTTAAAATAAACTTCGTTGGATTTGTTTCTGTAGAATCTAACGAAATTGGATTTTGATATTTCATTGCTTCCAAAAGAGACAAATCATACATAATATCAATCATTTTATCTTTCTCAATAAGTTTAGCGGGCTGTTTTACAACCTCTCTTTTACAACTTACAGAAAGAAATATAACTAATACTATTACAAAACAATTTTTCATTTCGCCTTTTTATCTATCAAACAATAAACGTTTTCCAGCACGGATATCTTTTACTTTAAAGTTATTGTAAACCATTTCACCATTTACAAAAGTGTGCGTAATTCTCGATTTAAAAGCCGTGCCTTCAAATGGAGACCAACCGCATTTGTATAAAATATTATCTTGATTTACACTCCAAGGCAAACTCGGATTTACAATTACCAAATCGGCATAATAACCTTCTTTAATAAAACCTCTTTTTTCAATTTTAAAGATTTTCGCAGGATTATGACACATTTTTTCTACAATTTTCTCTACGCTTATTTTACCTTGATGATGCGCTTCGAACATTGCTACAACGGCATGCTGCACAAGCGGACCTCCAGAAGGTGCTTTTAAGTAAGATTGTAACTTTTCTTCTTTTGTATGCGGCGCATGATCTGTTGCAATAACATCAATTCTACCGTCATTCAAAGCTTCCCAAAGTGCTTTTCTATCACTTTCGGTTTTTACAGCAGGATTCCATTTAATGAAATTCCCTTTTGTTTTATAATCTTCATCGGTAAACCAAAGATGATGCACACAAACCTCAGCAGTAATTTTTTTATCTTCTAATGGGATTTTGTTTGTAAACAATTCCATTTCTTTTGCTGTCGATAAGTGAAAAATATGCAAACGTGCTCCAGTTCTTTTTGCCAAAGCGACGGCTTTTGAAGACGAAATATAACAAGCTTCAGCACTTCTAATTAAATTATGTGCCGTTACTGGAACATCTTCACCATATTTTTCTTTGAACTCTGCTAAGTTATTTTGAATAGTAGTTTCATCTTCGCAATGTACAGCGATTAACATTGGTGTGCTTGAGAAAATTTTTTCTAAAGTTTCTTCTTTATCAACCAGCATATTTCCTGTTGAAGAACCTAGAAATATCTTAATTCCAGCAACATTTTTAGGATTCGTTTTTAGAACTTCTTCTAAGTTATCATTAGTAGCCCCCATCATAAACGAATAGTTCGCAAATGATTTTTGAGCAGCGATTTGATATTTATCTTCTAATATTTCTTGCGTAACAGCATTTGGAACCGTATTTGGCTGTTCGATAAAAGAAGTAATTCCTCCCGCAACCGCAGCTCTTGACTCTGATTCAATATCGCCTTTATGCGTTAAACCTGGTTCTCTAAAATGAACTTGATCATCAATTGCACCTGGAATCAAATAACTTCCTTCGGCATCGACAACAATACAATCAGATGATTTTAAACTGATACTGTCAGCGACTTCAACAATTAAGTCATTTTCTATAAAAACATCTCCATCAAAAATAGACCCTTCGTTTACAATTTTTGCATTTTTAATTAAAATCCTATTCATGTTCTATCTTTATAATGTATTGACTAATTTTTTTAATCTTAACGAAATCACTCCAAGAATTGCTTCTTTGATAATGGCGTTACTCATTTTCGAAACTCCTTTTGTTCTATCTGTAAAAATAATTGGCACTTCTTTAATTTCAAATTGAGCACAATAAGTTCTGTACTTCATTTCGATTTGAAACGCATATCCCACAAACTTTATTTTGTTAAGATTGATTTTCTCTAAAACTTCTCTTTTATAACAAACGAAACCAGCCGTTGCATCGTGAATTTTCATTCCAGTAATAAATTTCACATATACTGAAGCGAAGTATGACATCAAAACACGGCTTAAAGGCCAATTTACCACATTTACACCTTTTACATAACGAGAACCAATAGCCAAATCAGCTCCGCCAAAATGACAAGCATCATATAATTTCTCTAAATCATTTGGGTTATGCGAAAAGTCAGCGTCCATTTCAAAAATGAAATCGTATTTACGCTCCAAAGCCCACTTAAAACCATGAACATAAGCTGTTCCTAAACCCGCTTTTTTAGCTCTTTTTTCAAGAAATAATCTTCCAGAAAACTCTTCTTGCAAGGCAATCACTTTATCAGCAGTATGATCAGGAGAATTATCATCTATTATTAAAAGATGAAAAGGTTTATGCTGCGAAAGTACCGCTCTCACAATACTTTCAATATTTTCAATTTCGTTATAAGTTGGAATTATGACAATACTATCACTCATTTTTCTTGGTAATTTCACCGCAAAAGTAAACTTTTTATAGCATTTGGTTCATAATAAATACATAATAAAAGTATTGATGCAAAAAATTACTAATTTTGTGCGCTATGATTGAACAACTTCATCCTCGAATTATTGAAAACAAAGATTGGGCAACTGTTTTATTCATCCTGACCTTTGCGATTGTTGCTATAACAAAATCAGCATATGAAACTCGTTTTTCTGAGTTCAGCAGGTTGATTTTCTCAGACAAATATGCTAAAATTTATCGCGACAATAATCATATAAACAGCAGCTTTACTGTTGGTTTGTTTTTTGTACAAATTATTTCATTTGCTTTTTTTATTCAACTTACGATGAGCATTTATGGAACAGCGTCAAAAACAGATTATTTATTGTTTATCCGAATTGCAACTTTTCTTCTTTATTTTATTCTCGCAAAATATTTGATCGAAAAAATTGTAGCAGCTTCGTTCAATATTGATGAATTTATGGAACTTTTTAACTTACAAAAAGTAACCTACAGGACTTACATTGGCGTTTTAATACTTCCTATTAATGCTATTTTATTCTATTATAACAATATTCCAATAATTGTTCCGTTTACGATCATAGGTATTTCGCTGTGTATCAGCCTATACTCATATTTTATTTCAATTAAAACGTATCAAAACGCAATTATCGACAAGTTGTTTTATTTTATTTTATATCTTTGCGCTCTTGAAATAGCCCCTTATTATTTTCTCTATTATTGGATGACAAAAGGGAGTGCTTAGTAAATGTTTATAATATGAAAGTGAAAACAATTTTGGTGTCACAGCCTGAACCTAAAGTGGAGAATTCTCCTTACTTTGAGCTCCAACAAAAACACAAAATAAAAATTGATTTCAGACCATTTATTCATGTGGAAGGGGTTAGTGCAAAAGAGATTCGATTACAAAAAATCGACCTTAATCACTACACTGCTATCATTTTAACAAGTCGAAATGCTGTAGATCATTTTTTTAGAGTGGCTGATGAAATGCGCTACAAAGTTCCTGAAGGATTGAAATATTTTTGTCAATCTGAAGCAGTTGCATTTTATCTGCAAAAGTATGTAGTATACAGAAAACGTAAAATTTACGTTGGTGCTAAAGATTTTGCTGATTTATCGCCTCTAATTAAAAAATACAAAGACGAGAAGTTTTTACTTCCAGCATCTGACCAATTAAATGCAGACGCTCCAATAACATTAAATAGTCTAAAAGTAGATTGGGCACAAGCCGTTTTTTACAGAACTGTAATGAGCGACTTATCTGATCTTGCCGATGTTTATTATGATGTTTTAGCATTTTTCAGCCCAACAGGAATTAAATCATTGTTTAAAAACTTCCCAGACTTTAAACAAAACAATACCAGAATCGCTGTATTTGGAAGCACAACTCAAAAAGAAGCTTTAGATCACGGTTTAAGAATCGACATTCTTGCTCCAACACCTGAAACGCCTTCTATGACAATGGCTCTTGAAAAATACATCGCCGAAGCAAACAAAGGAAAATAAAACCTTAAGAATATAAAATATTTAAAATCCAAATTCCAACTTAATCACTTGGGATTTGGATTTTTTTTTACACCTTTTTGTTTACTGTGGTTTCAACCACAGGCTGTATTTTTGAAATTTGGGATTTAAAAAATTGGAATTTTATTTTCCCTTCATTTTAACTATATTTGATTTCTATTCTAAACCAAATTAAAAGAATTAGTTTCAAATTACAAGTTATGAAAATCAACTCCTTATTAATTGAAATTGACGGTATCGACAAAGAAATTCTTCGATATTTAATGGATGATGCCAGAAAACCTATTTTACAAATTGCTAATAAAATAGGCATCTCTGGAGCTGCAATTCATCAGCGTTTAAAAAAACTGGAACAATCCGGCGTTATTTCAGGATCTAAATTCACAGTAAACCCAAAAGTTCTGGGCTATAACACTATGGCCTTTGTAGGTGTTTATCTAGACAAAGCCTCTAGAAACTCCGAAGCCGTAAAAGATCTTAGAAAAATCCCAGAAGTACTGGAATGTCATTATACCACAGGAAATTGGTCTGTATTAATTAAAATCATCTGTAGAGATAACGAACATTTAATGCAGCTTTTAAATACCAAAATTCAAGCAATTGAAGGTGTTTCTAGAACCGAAACCTTTATTTCGTTAGATCAGCAGATAGACAGACAGATTCAATTATAAATGTGTCAATGAGAAAATTTGATAATTAGATAATTAGATAATTCACTGTTACATGTTAAATATTAGATCAGAATACAAGACCATATTCTTTTTCATTGTTTATTTCTCAATAACCTTCATTTACACCAAAATTGATCCAGGAGGTCCATGTGCTCCCGGAATGGGTGCTTTTCTATTTCTTCTTGCAATTCCGATAAGCATAATTTATACTATTGTTCTTTTTTACAAATTATATAAATCTGAAGAAAATCAATATTTATATTCCATTTACACCCTTGCAGGACTTTGGGCTTTACTTTATGTTCTTCTGCAATTAAATGAAAACTAAATAAAAAAACAAAACCCGACAGGTTTTAAAAACCTGTCGGGTTTGCTATAAATTATCTAATTGACTAATTATCTCAATTATCAAATTAGTTTCTTCTGCTTCCTGAGTAAATCGAGATATAGTACAACAGCGTTGCGATTGAACCTATAGCCGCAACAACATAAGTTCGTGCCGCCCATTTTAAGGCATCTTTTGCACCAGCCTGTTCTTGCTGAGTCAACATATGTTTGTTTTCTAACCAAGCCAAGGCTCTATTACTTGCATCATATTCTACCGGCAGCGTTATAATTGTAAACAATGTAGTTGCTGCAAAAATAACAATTCCAATTAGCAGTAATTGAGGAAAAGTCCTAATCATTAAGATCCCCGCAAGCAAAATCCATTGCACATAATTTGAAGCCACACTTACAATAGGCACTAATTTAGAACGCATTGTTAGCCATTCATAACCAATAGCATGCTGAACCGCATGCCCGCATTCGTGTGCCGCAACAGCCGCCGCCGCCGCATTACGATGATTGTAAACCGCTTCGCTTAAATTAACTGTCTTATCTGCAGGATTATAATGATCTGTTAACTGACCCGGAGTCGAAATAACGCGAACATCCGTAATACCATTATCAGCAAGCATTTTTTCAGCGATTTCCGCACCGCTCATTCCGTTTCGTAATTGCAGTTTAGAATATAATTCGAATTTACTTTTTAGTCTTGAACTTACCAGCCAGCTAAATAACATTATAGCTCCGGCAATAATTAAATATCCACTTCCCATATTTTTATCTTTTTTTGATTGATTTCTAAAGTTACAAAACAAATCACAATTTCTGAACCAAACTCTAAAAATGACATTTTGACATTTAAAACAGTAATTACGACAGTAGAAATATTAAAAATTTAACAAAAAAAAGACGCACTTCGGTGCGTCTATATAATATGGCCGTAAAATTATTCCTTAAAGCAGCTGATTATTTACTTCTTCAAACTTCTCAATCAGGGCATTTATTTTTAGCTGCTGTTTTTTAATTTGTTTTGGACGAATATAAAACCAATTAAACGCCATCCAAAGTAATGTTATTCCATAACACAAACTTGCACCCAAAGCACTCATTCTGCTGGCATATTCATACATATACAAACAAATTCCAGTTGTAAGCAGCAGAAAGTACAAACTCATCATTTTTGTCTGCATAAACTGTTGTTTCTTTTTAATCAAAATCAGTTTTTGTAAATATTCCTGATTCGTTTGTGTCGCATCGATATTTCTAAAAGGAGTCAATAATTTATTAAAAGCAAATACATAAATAACCATCGCCAAAATCGTCAAAACAATCCCGATTTTAGTCGAAATAAACTCCGGCTGATAATATATCCATATAAAAACAATAAATGCAGTTGTCAAAAAAAGCAAAACATTTGTTATCCATAAACTTCTTAAACCTGCTTTTTTAAATTTACTCACTCTCGACAGCAAATCTTTCATATCTGGTTGATTTATGGCTTGTTTTTTCCATAAATCTTTAAAATCTATATTGTTATCGTTGTCCATTTTCTTTAAATTTTTCGGTCAGTTTTTCTTTTATTCTGTGAATTTTCACTCTAACATTGGCATCAGAAAGTCCAACTATTTTTGCAATTTCTGACTGCTTAACTTCTTCTAATTCCAACGAAATAATGATACGTTCCGTTTCAGGCAATTCGGCTATGCATTTATACAAAAACTGAATTTGCGGTTCTATGGAAGTTTGTTTCTCTTCAGAAAGATGAATTGGCAAATCGGATTTCGGGAAACGCTTTTCTTTTTCAATCTGCCTTAAACAATTGTTAGATGCAATTCTGAAAATCCAAGTTCCAATAGCCGATTCGTTTCGAAAAGTTTCTAATTTCTGCCATACAATTATAAAGGTTTCCTGAGCCAAATCCTGCGCAGCATCATAATCATTTACGAAACCCATGCAAAGCCTGAATATTCTATCCCAATAAGTCTTATAGATTTCTTCAAATTCCATTCTTACGATTTTACAAAAGTGTTTAATTGCGCTAAATACCAAGCCGCATCGTCATACATAATAAAATGCAGACCTTTGCTCGCATACTTAAAATCAGCTGTTTTTAAATTTTTATATTGTTCCTCGATTGCTGGTTTTAAATTTATAAAATAAGATTCTAATAAAATTAATGATGAACATTTTATAGCAGCAATTTTATTTCTCAAATCGGTATTTGAAAAATCACAATACATTTGAGCAAATGTTTTTCGGTCTGATTTTAGACTCCAATCTACAACTGTATCCATTTTTGAAGCATCAGCCAAAAGTCTCGGCATTGTTTTTTTCTGCATTTCAAGAAACTGAGCATCTGTCATACCAGTCATTTGGCTTACCATTGCTGAACAATCATTATTTTCTTTTGATTTAAAAGAAGGATCCATCAATGCTGCCAAACACGGAAGCGCATCTACAACTACAATTTTCCTAATTAATTCTGGATAATCTGCTGCGATTGCAAGCGCAAGTCCGCCGCCCATACTGTGACCAATTAAAATTGGCTTTTCAATTTTATTGTCTTTAATATAATTTGCGATTTCTGTTTTCCAATTTTCGAATGATGGATTCTGTTGTGGTTTTACTCCTGCAAATCCTGCCATTGTAAATGTATAACAAGTATACTCTTTTTCGAAAGCAGTTTTGGTTTCATTCCACACCTCTCCAGAAGAAGCAAATCCGGGAATGAAAATTATTGATTGTTTTCCTTTTCCGGTTTTAATAACTTCGAAAGGATATGATTTTGTTTGTGCAAAAACATTTAGACATAAAGCTGAGAATAAGAATGCGATAAATAAGATGATATACTTTTTCATTTTTAATAGTTTTAAGTTGTTAATTTAATCGGATCCATGCTTTTGATACGACAACTATTAAAATGTTACAAAAGTTTTTAAAAATTTTAATAATAAAATTGTGAATCTCAATGTTAGTGCGGGTTTTTAACCGCTAGGAACACGAAGATTTACGTAAAGAACGCTAGATTTCCGCCACGAATTACGCGAATTTTCACTAATTTTCATTTCGAAAAACACATAGTTTGTCATTTCGACGAAGGAGAAATCTCCACGAGAAACTCGACAAAGATTGATTTATTGGAACGGAGTTACTTGCGAAGATTTCTCCTTCGTCGAAATGACAAGATTGTGGAGTTTCTTTGCTTTGTTCCGTTATAAATTGCACAAATTCAATTCGTGAAAATTCGCGTAATTCGTGGCGAAAAAACAAGACGTAAAAAAATAAAAAAAATCCCAAACCCCAATCGTAAAATTGGAATTTGGGATTTTTATATTGGAATTTATTTGGTTATCCAACCAAATTGATGATTTTCCCAGGAACGATAATTACTTTATTTGGCGTTCTGCCGTCTAATTGTTTTTGAGTTCTTTCGTCTTTCATTACAATTTCTTCGATTTGTTCTTTGGTTAAATCCAAAGGCAATTCGATGGTAAAACGCATTTTTCCGTTGAAAGAAACTGGATATTCTTTATTTGTTTCAACTAAATGACTTGCCTCAAAAATTGGGAACGATGCTTCAGAAATTGAAGCTGTATGTCCTAACTGCGACCATAATTCTTCGGCAATATGCGGTGCATAAGGCGAAACCAATATCGCTAACGGCTCTAAAATCGCTCTTGAGTGACAGTTTTGAGTAGACAATTCATTTACACAAATCATAAATTGAGAAACCGAAGTATTGAAAGAGAAACTCTCGATATCTTCTGCAACTTTTTTGATGGTTTTATGCAATGATTTCAAGTTGTCTTTTGTTGGTTCGTCGTTGTTTACGATTAAACCATTATCATCAAAATACAATCTCCATAATTTTTTCAAGAAACCAAAAACTCCCGAAATTCCGGCAGTATTCCAAGGTTTTGCCTGCTCTAACGGACCTAAAAACATTTCGTATAAACGTAATGTATCAGCTCCGTATTCGTTACAAATATCATCTGGCGTTACTACGTTGTAATATGATTTCGACATTTTTTCGACTTCACGGCCAACAATGTATTTTCCGTTCTCGTCAAAAATAAATTCTGCTGTATTGAAATCTTCTCTCCAAGCTTTGAATTTTTCGATATTCAATTCATCAGAAGAATTAACGAAATTAACATCAACACGAATTGGCTGTACATTCTGACCTTCAATTTTATTTTTAGACACAAAAGTATTTGTTCCTTCTAATCTGTAAACATACGCTGTCGTACCCAAAATCATTCCCTGATTAATCAGTTTTTTGAATGGTTCTTCGGTTGGAGCAAAACCTTTATCTTTTAAGAATTTGTTCCAGAAACGAGAATATAATAAGTGACCTGTTGCGTGCTCGCTTCCTCCAATATATAAATCTACACTTTCCCAGTAAGCCAAAGCTTCTTTGCTTGCAAATTCATTTTCATTGTGTGCATCCATATAACGCATCCAATACCATGAACTTCCCGCCCAACCCGGCATTGTGTTTAATTCTAGAGGAAAAATCGAAACATTGTCAACTAAATCTGTATTAACAACTTTATTTTGTTTTGTATCCCAAGCCCAAACTGCTGCATTTCCTAATGGAGGCAGACCGTCTTCTGTTGGTAAATATTTTTCTACTTCTGGCAAAATAATTGGCAAGTGCTGTGCATCAATCATTTTTGGCAATCCATTTACATAATAAACTGGAAATGGTTCTCCCCAATAACGCTGGCGAGAGAAAACAGCATCACGCAAACGGTAATTTGTTTTTCCTTTTCCTTGTCCTAATTTTTCTAATTCAGCGATTGCTTTTTGAGTTGCCTCTTTATAATTTAATCCGTTTAAGAAATCAGAATTAGCGATTTCAACGTTATCTTTTGATCCGTAAGCTGCTTCAGAAATATCAACATTTGCAAAAATGTTTTTAATTTCCTGCATTCCGTTTTGACCTTTAAAGAAATTAGCAAAAGCATAATCTCTTTCGTCTCCGCAAGGAACTGCCATTACAGCACCAGTTCCGTAACCTGCCAAAACATAATCACCAATCCAAACTGGAATCGCTTCTTTTGTGAATGGATGTTCTGCATAAGCTCCTGTAAATACTCCTGAAATAGTTTTTACATCTGCCATACGCTCACGCTCAGAACGTTTTGATGTTTTTTCGATATAAGCTTCAATTGCCGCTTTTTGTTCTGGAGTTGTAATTTTAGCAACCAAATCATGTTCTGGCGCCAAAGTCATAAACGTTACTCCAAAAATAGTATCAGGACGAGTAGTAAATACCTCAATAACTTCATCGTGATTCTTCACATTAAAAGTCACCAAAGCCCCAACCGATTTCCCAATCCAGTTTCTTTGAGATTCTTTTATAGACTCGCTCCAATCGATATCATTTAAACCTTGAAGTAAGCGTTCGGCATAAGCAGAAATTCGCATACTCCATTGTGTCATTTTTTTTCTTATAACAGGAAAGCCTCCACGCTCAGAAACTCCGTTTACAATTTCGTCATTCGCCAAAACAGTTCCTAAACCAGGACACCAGTTTACTTCGGTTTCAGCCAAATACGTCATTCTGTATTGCAAAAGGATTTTTTCTTTTTGATCTTCAGAATAAGCGTTCCATTCATCTGCAGTAAAAATCGCTACGTTGTCATCACAAACTGCTTCAACCAATGCATTTCCGCTTTCTTCAAAAACTTTTACAAGCTCTGAAATTTCAAAAGCTTTCCCTTGTTTTTTGCAATACCAAGAATTGAACAATTGGATAAAAATCCATTGCGTATGTTTGTAATAATCAGGATTTGAAGTTCGCACTTCACGCGCCCAGTCAAATGAGAAACCAATTTTATCTAATTGTTTTCTATATCCTGCAATTTGCTTTCCTTCTTTGTCTACTCCGCCATCAATATTTACACGCGTTGTATCTTCTGGACGTTGTCCTGTCTGAATCGCGTATTGTTCTGCCGGCAATCCGAAACTATCGTACCCCATTGGATGCAAAACATTGAAACCTTGATGTCTTTTGAAACGAGAATATACATCTGAAGCTATATAACCAAGCGGATGCCCAACATGCAGTCCTGCTCCTGATGGATAAGGAAACATATCGAGTACATAATGTTTAGGTTTTTCAGAGTTATTTTTTGCTGCAAAAGTTTGATTTTCTGCCCAATATTTTTGCCATTTGGCGTCAATTTCGTTTGGATTGTACTTCATTTCTAAGTGACTAAGATTCTAAGTTACTAAGGTTCTAAGGCTTTTCACTAAATTAATTATTAGGCGCAAATTTACATTTATTGTTGCTTGTTGCAAAGCTATTTCACTGACAAACAAATAAAATAACAAAATACTTATTTTAAATTAAGTAAAAATACTTATGTTTGTAATAACAATACTTAGTTAACGCGTTTTTAATTGTTTATTTTTTAATAATAGAAGAATACTATTACAGTAAAAACAATTATTTTTACAAGGATATATTAAGAATGAAATGGGTAATGATAAAAAATATTCTATTGAAGTACGACTTTGGATTGAAGAAGCTGAAGGTCCGTTTTTAGGTATTGGAAAAATCTGGCTTTTAGAAAATATTCGCAAAACAGGCTCTATAACAAATGCTGCCAAGGAGATGAAAATGGCATACAGACAGGCTTGGCAGTTGGTTGAAGAAATGAATCAACGAGCTCAAAGTCCGTTAGTCGAAAAATTATTGGGCGGAAAAGGCGGCGGCGGTGCAAAATTGACTGATGCCGGAGAAAAGGCAATTGCAGTTTTTTATGAAGTAGAAAAACGCATTAAAGATTTTGCTGAAAAAGAAACTCAAAATTTGAAGTTTTAAATAGCTTCAATTTCATAGATCGTTTTCATTGAAATTCACAAATATGATTTTGGTCATAATTTAAATGTGTAGAAATTGCTTTTTTTGTCGTGCAAATCAGTATTCCTGAAAAAACACACTGAATTTTTATTTTAAAAAACATACAAACCAAAACAAATTTCTTAATTATCAGTATTCATTTTAAAACATACTGAAAAATCGTATCCTTATGAAACTAAAAATTATCGCCTTTTTACTCTTTCCGCTAATCGGATTTTCACAGCAAAACAATTCAACGCCAACAGATTCCATAAAACCATCAAACGTTTTTATGCTGGGAGAAGTAATTGTTACCAATCATCAAAATAAAGACACTTTAAACAGAGTAACTTCAAAAACAATGGTTTCTCAAAATAAAATGGATGTTTCGAGAGCTTTAAATATGCTGCCAGGGATTACATTAACGGCTTCTGGACCACGAAACGAATCGATGGTTTCTGTACGTGGTTTCGATTTAAGACAGGTTCCAGTTTATATGGATGGTATTCCAGTTTATGTTCCTTATGACGGTTACGTTGACTTGGCAAGATTTACCACTTTCGATTTGGCAGCAATTGATGTTTCAAAAGGATTTTCGTCTGTACTTTATGGTCCCAACTCACTTGGAGGCGCTATAAATTTAGTTTCTAGAAAACCTTCTCAAAAATTAGAATATGACGGCTCACTTGGAATGATTAATGAAAATGGCTATAAAGGAAACCTCAACATTGGTTCTAACATTGGGAAGTTTTATTTTCAGGGCGGGTTTTCTTATTTGGATAGAAACTCAACTAGAATGTCATCTAATTTTGTTCCAACAGCAAATGAAAACGGAGGACAAAGAGACAATTCATATCGCACGGATCAGAAAATCAGCTTTAAAATTGGATGGACTCCAACTGAAAAAAGCGAATATGCGATTGGCTACATAAATCAGCAGGGCGAAAAAGGAAATCCAGTTTATACAGGAAGCGATCCTTTAAACTCTCTTTTACTAAAACCTCGCTACTGGCAATGGCCAAACTGGGATAAAGAGAGTTTTTATTTCATCTCAAATTCAAATTTTGACGACAAAAACAGCTTAAAAACAAGGTTATATTTTGACCGTTTCAAAAATACTCTTGACAGTTATGATGATGCAACTTATACGAAACAAACTAAACCGTATGCTTTTCAAAGCATTTACAACGATTACACTTACGGTGGAAATCTAGAATACAACACGAAATTTATTCCAAAAAATGATTTGAAAATTGCTTTTCATTTTAAAGAAGATGTGCACCGCGAAAACAATCTTGGTGAACCAGTTCGTCATTTTATAGACAATACAGTTTTGGTAGGAATTGAAGATATTTATAAAGTGACTCCAAAATTTACTGTTATTCCGGGTGTCAGCTACAACATAAGAAAAAATACTGAAGCAGAAGATTACAACAGTACTACAAAAGTAATTTCAGATTATCCATCTGCTGGTGCGAGTGATGCTTTTAACGCTCAAATTGGATTTTTTTATCAGTTGAATGAAGCGCAGAAATTGGGCGCAACAGTTTCGCAGAAAACAAGATTTGCAACAATCAAAGATCGTTATTCGTATAGAATGGGAACTGCAATCCCAAATCCAGACTTAAAACCTGAAAAAGCGGTAAATTACGAATTGAATTATACGGCGGGACTTTTTAATAAAGTTACTTTTCAGACGGCGCTTTTCTACAGCAAACTTTCTGATGCGATCTTAAATGTAAGCAACGTTCAACCTGGAAAATCTCAAATGCAGAATTTTGGTGAAGCAGAATATCTTGGAGTTGAGGCTCAAATAAACTATGAAATCTTATCTAATTTGTCGCTTAATGTAAACTACACTTATATTGAACGAAACAATATTACAAATCCGAATATTCATTTTACCGATGTTCCAAACACAAAGGTTATGGGAACTTTAGAATATAAGCCGATTAAAATATTGCGCTTAATTGCTAATTCTGAATTTAACTCATCTCGTTTCAGCACGAGCTACGGAGCAAGAGTTCCAGATTACACACTTTTGAACTTTTACGCTTCGGGCAAAATAGCTAAAAATTTCAGCATCGATGCGGGAATTAATAATATCTTCGATAAAAACTATTGTCTTGTTGAAGGTTATCCTGAAGAAGGACGCAACTTTTTTGTAACACTTCGTTTTTTCAATAACTAAACCTAAAAAATAATTTTATATGAAAACTCAAAATTATATTCTCGTACTTCTTATTGCATTTTCATGCGCAATGTGCAATTCGTCTAAAAAGGAAAAAGAAGATTCGATTGCAACAGAAAAGGTATCTAAAACTGACAACGATAAACATCCTGTTCTTACGCCGGCTGACAGTTTAAAAATGGTAAATCACACTATTGAAGTAAAAGGCGATGTCGAATTTCCACTTCAATTAAGTGTTGATTCTTTAAAAAAGATGAAGGTGGTAACTATTGATAATTTCAAAGTTGTCTGCCAAAGCGGCGAAGTTAAAAAAGACAACAAAGTCTGCAAAGGCGTGCTTTTGAAAGATATTTTAGAGAAGGCAAAAATCAAACAAGACGGACATAAGGATCGCAATTTTTATATTGTGGCACGAGCTTCTGATGATTACAAGGCCACTTTTTCATGGGCAGAGATTTTCAACAATCCAACCGGAGAAAATGCTTTCGTTCTTTTTGAGGAAAATGGAAAACCACTGAAAAGCGGCGAAATGATTGCTATTTGCAAAAATGATATTAAAACTGGACCTCGACATGTTTACTGGCTTAAAAGTATTGAGGTTTATAGAGTTAAATAAGGTTCTTAGATACTAAGATACTAAGTTACTAAGATTCTGAGGCTGAAAGTTTTTCTAATATTTAGCCGCAAAGTTCGCAAAGCTGATCTAAAAAAGCTTTGCGAATTTTTTGTTATCATCAAAGTAAACCATAATGCTCTTTCTACTTAAATAAACAAAAATTTTACGCACTTTGCTGTTAAATAAACTTTTATTCAATATGGAATTGTACATTTATGGTATAAAAGTTCGTTAATAACTTTAAATAAAGAAATTCTTTATTATTTTTACCACATAATTTAAGCAAACTATGAGTTCTAACTTTGATAAATTTCAAAAACGCAGGTTAATTTCCTCTTATTTTTCGGTAGTATTAAGTGTATTTCTAGTATTATTCCTTTTGGGAGTATTAGGATTATTTATTATTAATTCTAAAAAACTGGCAAACGATTTTAAAGAAAAAATTGCCATGACAGTTTTCTTTAAAAATGAAGCAAATGACAGCGTTATCAAAGCATTCAATACAGAATTAAAAAGAGCGCCTTTTGCGAGATCTTATGCTTACGTTTCTAAAGAAAAAGCAGCAAAAGAACATACTGATATTATTGGAGAAGATTTCCTGACCTTTTTAGGAGAAAATCCTTTATTGAATTCATACGACATTCACTTAAAAGCAGATTATGTTGAAAGAGACAGCATTTTGCAAATCGAAAGCAGTTTACGCAAAAACACCATGATCGAAGATATTGTTTACGACAAACAATTGGTAAATCTGGTAAATGATAATATCAAGAAAGTAAGTATGTGGATTTTGATTATCAGCGGTTTCCTAGCGGTAATTGCGGTTTTATTAATCAACAGCTCATTGCGTCTTTCTATTCACTCAAACCGTTTTATTATCAAAACCATGCAAATGGTTGGTGCAACCAAATCGTTTATTCGTAAACCTTTTGTAATGCGCAGTGTAAAACTAGGAATGCTGGGTGCTGGATTGGCAATTATTGCCTTAATTGGACTTTTATTCTACGTTGAAACTAATTTTCCTGGTTTAGGAATTTTAGAAGATAAAGCTTTAATTGGATTGGTTTTATTGGCCGTTTTTGGATTAGGAGTTTTAATTACTTGGGTAAGTACACATTTTGCAACGCAACGTTTCTTAAATTTAAGAACTGATGATCTTTACTAATTTTAGAACAAAAAGACTTTCATAAACTTAGTTCAGAACAACAAAATAAACAAACCTCTAATTACTTAAAGGTTCAAAAAAAATAAAAATGAAAAACAATAATACAGAAGAAACTCCAAAACACGAATTCCTTTTTGACAGCGTTAATTACAAAATCTTATTGATCGGAATTGCTGTTATCGCTTTAGGTTTTATTTTAATGTCAGGCGGAGGAAGTCATGATCCAAATGTTTTTAATGAAGATATTTTTAATTTCAGACGTATTCGTTTAGCTCCAACTACCGTTTTAATTGGTTTTGGAATTACGATTTATTCTATTTTCAAAAAATCAAAATAGACAACTTAGACATCTTAGACAACTTAGATCTTTAGAATATTCTTTTCTAAAAAAATCTAAGAACTCTAACATTCTAATAATCTAACAATCTAATAAATGAATACATTACAAGCTATCGTTCTTGCCATTATTGAAGGAATCACAGAATTTTTACCTGTTTCTTCAACTGGACACATGATTATTGCCTCTTCTTTTTTTGGAATTGCACACGACGATTTCACTAAACTTTTTACTATTGTTATTCAACTTGGAGCAATTCTTTCGGTTGTAATTCTATATTTCAAACGTTTCTTTCAAACACTTGATTTTTACTTTAAACTTTTAGTTGCTTTTATTCCAGCCGTTGTTTTAGGTTTATTATTAAGCGATTTTATTGATGGTTTATTAGAAAATCCCGTTACGGTAGCAATTTCTCTTTTAATTGGAGGTTTAATTTTATTAAAAGTCGACGAATGGTTTAATACACCAAACAGTACCGAAACTTCACAAGAAATAAGCTATTTACAAGCTTTCAAAATTGGTTTATTTCAATGTCTTGCCATGATTCCCGGCGTTTCTCGCAGCGGTGCAAGTATCGTGGGCGGAATGTCTCAAAAATTATCAAGAACTACTGCCGCTGAATTTTCATTTTTTCTTGCTGTACCGACAATGTTGGGTGCAACGGTAAAAAAATGTTACGATTATTATAAAGCAGGATTCGAATTATCACACGATCAAATCAACTTATTGATAATAGGAAACATTGTCGCTTTTATTGTGGCGCTTCTTGCTATTAAAACCTTTATTGGATTTTTAACTAAAAACGGATTCAAAGTTTTTGGTTATTACCGAATTATTGCCGGAATCATTTTATTATTGATTCACTTTTTCATTCACCCGCTTACCATTATATAATGACACCTGAAGAATATTTAGACGGACAAGTTTTACTGATAGACAAACCTTTAAAATGGAGTTCGTTTCAAGCTGTCAATAAATTAAAATATCTTTTAATTAATAAAGTCGGCCTGCCCAAAAAGTTTAAAATTGGTCATGCCGGAACCTTAGATCCTTTGGCAACTGGACTTTTATTAATTTGTACTGGAAAATTTACTAAGAGAATTTCTGAGCTTCAAGGTCAAGCCAAAGAATATACTGGAACATTTTATATTGGAGCTACTACTCCATCTTACGATTTAGAGACTGAAATCGATCAGACTTTTCCAACGGAACATATCGATGAAGCACTTATTCATGAAACGGTTAAACAGTTTTTAGGCGAAATTGATCAAAAACCACCAATATTTTCTGCTATTAAAAAAGACGGAGTTCGTTTATACGAGCATGCACGTGCTGGTGAAACTGTCGAAATTGCGAGCAGAAAAACTACAATTCACGAATTTGAAATTACCCGAATAGCTTTACCTGAAATTGATTTTAGAGTAGTTTGCAGTAAAGGAACTTACATTCGCTCTCTTGCTTACGATTTTGGAAAAGCCATGAATTCAGGATCGCATTTAACTGTTTTACGTCGAACTAAGATTGGCGATTACGATGTAAAAAACGCAATTGACATTACACTTTTTGAGGAAAATCTATAACATAATATTTTTTTGATTTTTGTAATTTAGTCGTTTGCTTTAAAATTTACAAAATGAAAAATTTCTTTTTAGCGTTATTTTTAATCTCCGCAAAAGTTTCTTTTAGTCAAACTGCAGGCCAAAAATTTATATCAACTGATATTGATAATTTTTGGAAAGCATACGAAAAGGTTACTTCTACTTCTGACAGTATAAAACAATACCAATATTTAAATGAGTTTTATCTTGATAAAGGTTCACCTGGCTTAAAAAGCCTTATTGAAGTACGTAATTACACTCCAAAAGAATTCCTTAACTCAATTACAAAATATCCAAAATTCTGGAATTCATTAAAAGCAAATACCACAAATGTCAGTAATCTTTATCCTGAAATTGAAACTGACATTCGTAAACTAAAAGAAGCCTATCCAGAATTAAAACCATCGACTATTTACTTTTCAATTGGTGCTTTTAGAACAAACGGAACGATACAAAATGATCGAATTCTAATTGGAAGCGAACTCTCGTTAGCAGATGAAACTACTGTTATCAATGAACTGCCTGAATGGAGACAGCCTTTTTATAAAGAATACGAGCCAAGAAAAAATATTGCTTTATTATGCACGCACGAATATGTGCATACGCAGCAAAAAGAGTTAGTAGAAAACTTGCTTTCTATGTGTTTGTATGAAGGTGTTGCAGAATTTATTTCCTGCAAAGTAACTGGCAAAAAATCTAGCAGTCCTGCAATAGAATTTGGAAAAAACAATCAAGAAAAAGTAATCAATCAGTTTATTGCCGATTTGTATATCATGAGCAATAATTATAACTGGTTGTGGGGTGAAAACAGAAATGATTTAAAAATTAGAGATCTTGGCTATTATATTGGCTATGAAATTTCTGAACGTTATTACAATTCATCCAAAGACAAAGCAAAAGCCATAAAAACGCTTATTGAACTCGATTATCACAACGAAAAAGAAATGGAGCAAATCGTTGATGCCTCAAAATTATTTCCAAAAAGTGTAAAGAAATTAAATCAAGATTACGAAAAACAACGACCAACTGTACTAACAATATCTGGCTTTAAAAACGGAAGTAAAAAAGTAAAATCAGGATTAAGAGATATTACAATTACTTTTTCAGAACCGTTAAACGGCCGCAATACAGGTATTGATTTTGGTCCTCTTGGCAAAGAATTTTGTCCAAAGTTAAGTCCTGAAAGAAATTGGTCTTCCGACAAAAAAACATGGACTTTCAAAGCCGATTTGCTGCCAAACAAAAAATACCAAATCTTAATTACAAGTAATTTCAGAAAGCAAAACGGAGTTAGATTAAAACCGTATTTAATCGAATTTCAAACGGCTGAATAAAAAAAGCACATTACAAATCAAACCGTAATGTGCCACCTCTTTAATTAAAGTAGTGTTATTTCATACGCAATTCCTTTTGAAGTTAATAATGATGAACATTCTTTCCTCCAAATAAAAAGGTCGAAAAAAAATCGTAAAACCTTTCGAATAACTTTTTCATAATAGTGCATTTTTTAATTGTTAGACATTAAATAAACACCTATAAAAAGAGTAAATCAAAAAGTAAATAATAGAAGTGGGATTGCTTTACTAAGATACAAAAATAATACTAAAAAAAACAACTCAAATACATTTTTAAGAGCATTATAACATTTGTTATCAACAAGTTACAAACACCCATTTTAAGATTTTGTTATAAAAACATTCAAAATTAAAGCCTGTCATATTTGATATTCTCCATAATCTGAACCAATTCTTCTTGAACAGAAATTCCTTTATCAGCCAAATACCACAACTGAAGATCTGTTTTAATTTTTTCATCAATTACGCCAAATTCCTTTTTATAGTTTTCCATCAATTCAGATGCTCCTTTTGGTCTTGGTCCCCAATCTGCACGAACAATTCCGGCTTCTTTACAAACAATGATTACTTTAGGTATTGCTCTTCCTCCATTTGTTAAATAATGATCCATCAATTCCGTATTCTCATCACGAAAGACAATTCGAAGATCTATTTTTTTATTCGAATCATGCGCCATTTTATTTAAAATTGGAAGAATCTGAGCCGCATCACCGCACCAGCCTTCAGAAATAACCAGCCAAAAATAATGATTATCTAAATTTTGAAGCTTCGAAATCACTTCTTCAGAAATCTTGACTGTTTTATCCAGTCGATTCATTCTAGCCTCGTTTAACTTTGAATAATTGGTCAAACTTTCAGACTGTTCGTTGCCCGTTGACTTTCCTTCATACAACAAATCAGTGACTATTTTTCGATATTCGGCATAGGAATGGCTATTGAATAATGCTTTTGCTATAAAGTTTTTCATAAATAATTATTTGATTACTATAAAAATACGGATTTTAAGAAGATACAGAAATGACTTTTATCACATTCCATCGAAAAAAAACAAAACCCGCATAAATTAAAACAAAAGAGGAATTAATTTTTTGTAAACATTATTTTTAAAAATCAGAATATGTCTATATTTGCACAAATTAACGCAACACAAACATGAAATATAAAAGAATTCTTCTAAAACTTAGCGGCGAGGCCTTAATGGGTGATTTACAATACGGAATTGACCCTAAAAGATTAGGCGAATATGCAGACGAAATTAAGCAGATTCACGCAAAAGGAGTAGAAATTGCTATCGTTATTGGAGGAGGAAATATTTTTAGAGGCGTTGCTGGTGCAAGCGCAGGAATGGATAGAGTACAAGGCGATTATATGGGAATGCTTGCTACCGTAATTAACGGAATGGCTTTGCAAGGCACACTTGAAGACAAAGGAATGAAGACGCGTTTACAAACGGCTTTGAAAATGGAGTCTATCGCAGAACCATATATTAAAAGAAGAGCTGACCGTCACCTTGAAAAAGGCAGAATTGTAATTTTTGGTGCCGGAACTGGAAATCCATATTTTACAACTGATACTGCAGCAGTTTTAAGAGGAATCGAAATTAATGCAGATGTTATCCTAAAAGGAACTCGTGTTGATGGTGTATACGATTCTGATCCAGAAAAAAATGCATCAGCGGTAAAATTTGATATGATTTCGTTTGATGATGTTCTTAAAAAAGGACTAAACGTAATGGATACAACAGCTTTTACATTAAGCCAGGAAAATAAATTACCAATTGTTGTTTTTGATATGAATAAAATAGGAAACCTATTGAAAATCTGTGAAGGCGAAAACATTGGAACTGTAGTAAACGTTTAAGCTGCTTTAGATTGTTAGATTGAAATTCTAATAATCTTCAAAAACAAAAAAATAAAATTATATTAGTTAGTAAATTAAATGATCTGTTTTTAATCTCAAATCCAATCGTTTAAAAATCTAAAAAAATAAAAAAAATGACTGAAGAAATCGATTTTATATTAGAAAGTACTGAAGAATCAATGAACGGTTCTATTGCACACTTAGAAAAAGAATTTCTAAACATTCGTGCAGGAAAAGCTTCTCCAGCAATGTTGGGAAGTGTTTTTGTAGATTATTATGGTTCAGCAACTCCCCTTTCACAAGTTTCAAAAATCAGTGTTCCTGATGCAAGAACAATTACTTTACAGCCGTTTGAAAAAAACATGCTGCAGGTTATTGAAAAAGCAATTATGGTTGCTAATATTGGTTTTAACCCAATGAATAACGGAGATGTAATTATCATAAGCGTACCGCCTTTGACTGAAGAGCGTCGTCGTGATTTAGCAAAACAAGCAAAATCAGAAGCTGAAGATGCTAAAATTGGTGTTCGTAACGTACGTAAAGATGCTAATAACGAAATTAAAAAATTAGAAAAAGACGGAACATCAGAAGACATTTGTAAATCTGCTGAAGAAGAAGTTCAAAATCTAACAAATACATACATTAAAAAAATTGATGAATTATTGGCTGAAAAAGAAGCTGAAATCATGAAAGTGTAATTGTATTTCATAACAAAATAAAATCCGTTTGGTTAAATTTTACCAAACGGATTTTTTTATTCTTATTTTTGCATACTTAAATGACATATTTTTCGTTTTTGAATCTATATTATTCTCTATGAGGCTATTTTGCTTATTGACTTTACTTTTTACGCTTAGCATACAGGCGCAAGTTCAAATAAGCGGTATTGTAACTGACTCAAACAACAAAGCACTTCCGTTTGCTACAATAACTACTTCAAACAACAGTAATACAATTACGGATGTAGATGGAAAATTTATTTTTAACATTGACTCAAAAACGGGAAATTTTACTGTTTCATACATTGGTTTTCAAACTAAAATCATAAGTATTACAGAAAATAAAAAATTCTATCCAATTTCGTTATCTCAAAAAACGGATGCTTTACAGGAAGTAATTGTTTCAAATGAAAATCCTGCTTTAACGATTATTAGAAAAGTAATCGCCAATAAAGACAAAAACGATCCGCAGAAAAAGCTCAGCAGTTTTGAATACAAAACCTACAACAAACTGCTCGTTACTGCAAATCCTGATTCTATCGACGGAAGAATCGATTCTTCTGCTGTTTACAAAGACTTTAATAAAAAGAAGATCAACATCGATTCATCTGATTATAAGTTTAAAGAAATCATAAGCAAACAGCATTTGTTTCAAACTGAAAAAGTATCGCAATATCAATTTGGAGAAAACAAGCTGAAAGAAACAGTTTTGGGAACTAAAATTGCAGGTTTTAAAAACCCAATTTACGAAGTTCTTGCTTTTAACCTGCAGTCTATATCTATTTACGACAATAAATACGAGCTGTTTGAAACCAAATATGAAAATCCAATTTCGAGATCAGCACCTTCAAATTACAATTACAAACTGCTTGACACAGTAAATATAAAAGGCAGAGAAACTTTTATGATTTATTTTAAAAACAAGCAAAAAAGAAAAGCTTCTGGACTAGAAGGTGTATTATACATTGACGCAGAAAACTTTGGTATTGCCAAAGCTGTTATGCGTATAAAAGGCGTTTTGGACATTAGCGGAATTCATGAATTTGAATATGTTCCAAACGAGAAAATATGGTTTCAGAGCAACACCACTTTTAAAATTGTAAAAGGGAAAAATGATGATGATATCAAGATTCTTGGTGGAACGATTCAGTTTGACGGAGATGTTGCAGACAATTACGAACCGCGAAAAAAAACAGCTTCAGATTTTACGTATTTGCTTTCTGAGAGTAATAATTTTGACGTTCATTACAATACAAATTCCTCTATAAAAAATCCTTCGCTTTATATCGAAATTAAAGACGATGCTAATAAAAAACCTGAAAGTTTCTGGAATGAATACCGAAAAGACAGTTTAGATCTAAAAGGTCAAAAAACATATCAATTACTCGATAGTTTATCTGTAAGCAAGAGAATTGAAAAACGTTTGGGACTTGGACGAAAAATCATAAATGGTTATCTGCCAATCGGGCCAATTGATCTTGATTTAAAAAAATAATCAGTTACAATAACTACGAAGGTTTCCGACTTGGACTTGGCGGTATAACAAACGATCGTTTTTCTAAAAACTTCAGAATTGAAGGATATACTGCTTATGGTACAAAAGACGGCGCTCTTAAATACAATTTAGGAGTTGGCGTTTTACTGGATAAAAGCACCAATACATGGCTAAATGGATCTTATACTGATGATGTCAGGGAAATTGCGAGTACCTTTTTTGCTGTTGATAAACGGGTATTTAAAATCTATGATCCAAGACCAATCAACATTAGTACATTTTATAAATACGACAGCTGGAAAGCAAACGTTCAAACTAAAATTATACCTAAAACAGAAGCTGTATTTGAATTATCAAGAAGTTTTGTTGAACCCAAATTTGATTATCTCTTTAATTACAACGGTCAGCTGTACTCAAGTTACGTTATGACAACAGCAATGCTCTCGATTGTTTGGGCTCCATTTAGTAATTTTATGCAGACGCCGACTGGAAGAAATGAATCTGATAAAAAGTTTCCAAGATTTACTTTCCAATTCACGCAATCTTTACCAAATGTTTTAGATAACGATTTTACTTTTGGAAAAATAGATTTTAAAACGGAGTACGAAAAACAATACTTAAACGGTCAAAAAACCAGTGTTTTACTGCAGGGAGGTTATGCAATTGGCGATGTTCCGATTACGCATTTATACAATACAATGCCGAATAACTTAACTAAAGAAACCGTAATTCAGCGTATTACTTTTGCAGGTCGAAACAGTTTTGAAACCATGTTTTTTAATGAGTTTTTCTCTAGTCAATATGTATTCTTTCAGGTTAAACATGGTTTTGATCGAATCAAGATTATGAAAAAAGTACGTCCTTCTTTGGTTTTAGTGACGCGAATGGCTTGGGGAAATATGGAAAATCCTGAACAGCACGTAGGACCAACTTACAAAACATTAGACAAAGGCTTTTTTGAATCGGGAATTGAGTTAAATAAAATTTTCAAAGGATTTGGTTTAGGCGGATTCTATCGTTATGGACCAAATCAACTTATGAAGTTTGAAGATAATATAGCCGTTAAGATTTCTTATGTGATTGATTTGGGGCTATAAGATTTCAATTTCACCTATTATTTGTCATTTCGACCAAAGGAAGAAATCACACTCGTAAATCGACAAAGATTGGCGATTTTCTTTGCGGAATTTCTAGTGTGATTTCTCCCTTCGGTCGAAATGACAAAAGAAAAAAATCCCAAACTCCAATCGTAAAATTGGAGTTTGGGATTTCTAAATTGTAATTTCTAAAAAAATTATGGCTTCAAAATCAAAACTGAAGGCGTGTTATTAAGCCAAGTACTTTGAGATTCTATTAGTTTTTTCCAGCTGTCTAAACTAATAATCATTAAATTCTGGCTTTCAATAAACTCTTTTTTAATTGTTCTGTCATGCATAATCATAATATGATTTGGGGCAATTTGTTCAATAGATCGAATCGTTTCTTGAATCTCGCGAGTATTTTTTACATCACCACTGGCATCCAAAACTGTAATCTGTGAACCATTATTATTGATTAATTTCTTAGCATATTCAATTAAAAAAGCATCTTCTTTACTAAAAACTGGCATAAAAATCTGGTTTACCTCTTCTAAATCTTTATCGATAAGTATACCAACCGGCATTTTAGTTTTGGCAATAATATGACGCGTTCTTTCATCAAAAGGAGAATTCTCAAACAATCCTTCTTTTCCTGTAAATTTATCTATTAAACGATCGGGATTTACTATTCGAGTGGTAAAACCAAGTATTTTCCCCAGTAATGTACCTTCAAAAATAGACTGACCTAAACCAACTAACAATAAATCATATTCACCTTGGTTTGCTGAATCAATAATCTCGGCATCAATATCATTGGTAACTTTAAAAACACTTACCATATTCTGATTCAAACGCTGAGATTCTTCAACTACCGGCACTAACATTTTACGTTCATGATCTTTTATATCAAACGAATGTATTTCTGTACTCAATGATAAATGCATCGCTGTTACGATCGAATTGTCGCCCTGTTTCTTAACCAAACTATTTGCGATCTTCAGTAGTTTCTTTCCTCTTTCAGGAGTTGCAAACGATAATAAAATCTTGTATTTGCTTTTATTTCCAATTTCCTGCGGTACGATTGTTTCTTTATCTTTAAATATAAATCCGATAAAATCTAAAGCCGGACCAGTCATAAAAGTTGTTACTAGAGCCATAATTACCATCATGGTAAAAATCTCTGTAGATAAAACACCAAGATCGTAACCAATGTTTAACACTACCAATTCCATTAAGCCACGAGTATTCATTAAAGCTCCAATAGCCAAACTATCTTTCCAGTTTTGCCCTACGAACTTTGCAGCCAATGCACTTCCAAAGAATTTTCCAACAACCGCAACCGCAATAATCAACCCTGTAATTTTCCATAAAGCAGGATCGTTCAACAACCCAATTTGAGTACGCAGACCTGTAAACACAAAGAATAGTGGCAATAATACAATTATAGAAACGTCTTCGACTTTCTCAATAAATATATTTCTGAACTTATTATTTTCCGGCATAATAGCTCCTGCTAAAAAAGCGCCAAATAAAGCATGAATACCAATTAACTCTGATGCATACGCAGAAATAAGAAGGGTAATAAAGAATATAGCAACAACGGGTTTATTTAAACTTTCTCTTGTTGAATTTAAATCTCCAACACGTTTTAGGAACGGGCGAACAATTTTCAACATTATAATTACGTACAAAATAGCCAGTCCAATAACATATAAAGCACTAGTAAAAGAACCTGCTTTTACGATCGCAATTACAACTGCCAAAATACACCAAGCCGTAATATCATCTGCCGCAGCACAAGTTATGGCAATGGTTCCTAGTTTTGTTTTCTGCATCCCGCGTTCTTGCACAATTCTAGCTAGAACTGGAAACGCAGTAATACTCATTGCAATTCCCATAAAAAGTCCAAAAGAAGCGAACTCAACACCAACTGGCGCAAACGTATGGTAAATGTAATACGCTAAACTTAGTCCTAAGGCAAACGGAATTACAATACTTGCGTGGCTGATAACAACGGCGTCATGTGCTTTATTTTTTAGAACCTTCAAATCCAGCTCCATACCAATAACAAACATGAAAAGGATTAAACCAATCTGGCTTAAAAATTGTAAATTACCTAAAGATTCTTTTGGAAATAAAGCTGCCGAAAACTCTGGAAAATACATTCCTACCAATGACGGCCCTAAAACAATACCCGCAATCATTTCGCCAATTACAGATGGCTGCCCTATTTTTCTAAAAACCCATCCAAACAAACGTGCTGCTAAAATAATAGTAACGATCTGTGCTAATAATATAGCTAACGGATGCTGCAGGTTTTCGACCATTGAATGCAAGAAATCATTCCAATGATTACTTTCGATCTTTTTCTTAACGATATTACGCCCCACTTCAAGCGCTGCGCCTTTTGAAATTACCCAATATATCAGTGCTGTAAAACCGCCGATAATTGTAACGTAAAATAAAGAGTTTTTAATGTTATTCATAACTCGTTCTTTTGATTTATTGCAGCAAATATCAGAACTGAGGTTTAAGTGAAAAAGGAAAACTACAGCTAATTTTCAATGTATGTAACAAGTGGGAAAAACTTTGTAATAAGTTATAAAAATGATTGTCATCCTGAGCGAAGTCGAAGACTTAACAGCCTTCATCGGGCTTCGACTACGCTCAGGATGACAAAAAACAATTTATTACAAATGGCTATAATTTTACTTTTTTCAAAAAATCAGAACGATACGTTTCACTTAAAATTATAGTACTATTTTTATTATTTTCATCCGTATGGTGCAGCACAATTTCATTATGATTAAAGAATTTTATGGCTTTTACGGCTACAATTTCTTTTTTGTTTGCGCGGCAAAAATCGGCATCAGGCAGCTCCTCTAAAAGCGTAGCGAATTTAACATTCTTTAAATTCAAGAAACTTCCATCTGCAAGCAAAACCGTTTTATCACGACTGTCGCTTGAGGCTGTTTTTATATATTGTATTTGATTAAAATAAAGCAGTGTTTTGCCTTTATCTGTATTTAGCTGAACAAACTTTTTAGCTGCATCAGGCTTTTCGAAACGTTCTACAGCTTTTGTAATCGCTTTTTGCAGACGCTCTAATTTTACAGGTTTTGTAATATAATCTATTGCATCAATATTAAAAGCATCGGCCGCATACTCTTTATAAGCCGTGCAAAAAATAACCATTTTATCACTGAGCATTTCGGCCAGATGAAGCCCATCCATTCCAGGCATTTCGATATCTGATATTAATAAATCAAAATCGAGATTCGGAATATCTGATAAAAGTTTCTCTGGATTATTATACGTTTTTACAATTTCGACTTCATGAATTTGTTCACAAAGCATTTTTAAGTACGTTAATCCCGGAAGCTCATCGTCCAGCAGCAAGCATTTCAGTTTTGTATTCAAGGAGATCAATTTTTAAATGAGCAATATAAATATCGTTTTCTACAAACCTGTCCAGTTTGAAATTATTTTTATAAATAATCCTTAAACGATGTTCCAGCGTAGCATGACCAAAACCGCTTCGTTCTTTTTTAAGTACTTTTTTATCTGAGATTTTATTCGAAACCGTCATAAAAAAAGCATTATCACGAAACTCAAAAACAACTGATATAAACGCATCTGCACTTTGCAAATCAGCATGTTTAAAAGCATTTTCAATTAAGTCAATCGAAATTAAAGGCGCCAGCAAAGGCTGATCGTACAATTTATCTTCCTTGTTAATGTTGGTTTTTATCTTTAATTCGAAAAGCGGACTAATCTTGATTTTATTGATTTCGATCAAATTCAATGCAAAATCAATTTCTTCTTTTGCGGTAACAAATTTCTTTTTGCTTTCGTATAAAATATAATCCAAAACATTCGCCAGTTTGTCTAAAGCAAAATAGGTTTGATAAGCATGCGACTGAATTGAATTTAGAATATTCTTAAACAAATGCGGATTCAGTTTTGACTCTAATGTTTCTAACTGTAAATCATTCACCTTAACTTCAAGCGCATAAAAACTCCTTTCAGCATCATCTTTTGCTTTCTTCGCCTGCATTAATTGGTAAATCATAAAACAAATTATGATTATAAGAAGTAAAAGAATCGCTAAAAAAATAAATGTTGTGGTATTGTTTTCCTGCATTTTTAGTTTGTTTTTATGCCACTGATTAAAATGATTTTTTCTCTACTTAAAAAAATCTGTGAGAATCTATGTAATCTGTAGCTTATTTTTTTAATGACTAGAAACGAATTTCAATCCAATAATTGAGGCAATTAATGTTGAAAGGAAAAATATTCTCCAAAAAGTAGCTGGTTCCTTAAAAATTAAAATTCCAACCAGAACAGTTCCAACAGCTCCAATCCCTGTCCAAACCGCATAAGCCGTTCCAATTGGCAGTACCTGTGTTGCTTTATATAATAAAATCATGCTGATCGAAAGGCATACAAAAAAACCAATCATCCAGTAAGTAGACACCATTCCCGCCGTTTCTTTTGCTTTTCCGAGGCATGATGCAAAGCCAACTTCAAAAAGTCCTGCAATAATTAATAAAATCCAACTCATTTTCTTTTCCTTTTAAATTAATTGCAAATATGAGAAAAGCTGATGATTAAACAGTGTAAAGAAAGAAATTTATCACAAAAAACCATATGAATATTTGTGTTAACATTAAGTAAAATACAATCTATTGTTTATGATTTTGAGCACTTTTCACTACATTTGCATCCATTTTTAAAGAATTTATGAAAAACACTATCCAAGTTGGATTTTGGGAAAAACTGGCCCGAATTATACTTAAAAACAGAATAACAATTCTAATTGTACTTTCTGCTTTAACCATTTTCCTTGCTTTGCAATGGAAGAATCTTTCAATGACTTATACCGAAGCAAATCTGCTTCCTAAAGAACACGTTGCAAATAAGGATTATCAAAAATTCCTGGACAAGTTTGGCGAAGAAGGAAATCTTGTAGTAATTGGTTTTAAAGATCCTAAATTTTTTACTCCAAAAAATTATGCCGCTTGGAATGAGTTAATGACAGGTTTAAAAAAATCTAAGGAAGTTGATTTAGTGGTTTCATTAAATGATTTAAAGAAACTTGAAAAAGATACCATTAACGAAAAATTTGTTTTATCCCCGTTTATTGACCAAAGTAAAGCTTTAGATCCAGCTTATTTAAAAACGGTTCAGTATGATTTATTTCATAATTTACCTTTTTACGAAGGACTTTTATTCAATAAAGAAAGCGGCAGTGTTCGTTCTGCAATTTATATCAATAAAGCCTTAGTCAACACAGCTGAAAGAAAGACTTTTATCCTAGAAAATTTAGTTCCGAAAATCGATAAATTCGAAAAAACTACCGGAATTGATCTTCGCGTTTCTGGAATGCCGTATATCAGAACGATCAATGCGGACAATATGAAAGGTGAAATTGGTCTATTTATCGGCGCGGCTTTATTTACCGTTTCTTTGATATTCTTTTTCTTTTTCCGTTCGTTCAGAGCAACATTCATTTCAATTTGTATTTTAATTGTTGGTGTAATCTGGTCTTTTGGAACGCTGGGATTATTTGGTTATAAAATCACGATTTTAACAGCCATTATTCCGCCGTTAATTATCGTAATTGGTATTACAAACTGTATTTTCCTAATTAACAAATATCAGCAGGAAATCAAATTACATAACAATCAGGCAAAAGCGCTGCAACGTGTTATTTCAAAAATTGGAGTTTCGACTTTAATGACGAATTTAACAACAGCAATTGGTTTCGCAACCTTTATGATTACTGGAAATGATTTGCTTTTTGAGTTTGGTCTAGTAACTTCAATCAACGTAATTTCTGTGTATTTATTAACACTTTTTATTGTGCCGATTATATACAGTTTTATGCCGCTGCCAAAAGAAAAACACTTATATCATTTAACTAAAACGTATATTTCAACACTTTTAAATGTTGTTGAAAATCTAGTCAAATCAAAACGTAAAATAGTATATATTGTTTACGGCTTACTTTTGGTTTTTAGTGTAATTGGAGTTTCGCAGATGAAAGTTTCGGGAAGTTTAATTGGTGAGATGCCAAAAAGTGCTTCTTTCTTTAAAGACATTTTATTCTACGAAAAAGAATTTAACGGAGTAATGCCGCTTGAAATTATGATTGACACCAAAAAGAAAAAAGGTGTTATGAAAGCGTCAACCATTCGCAAAATGGACGAATTGCAAACTACAATTGCAGAAATTCCAGAATTAGCAAAACCCGTTTCAATTGTGAATTTAGTTAAATATTCAAAACAGGCTTTCTACAACGGAAATCCTGAATATTATCAATTACCAACTTCGCAAGAACAGGCTTTTATTTTGAGCTACGCCAAAAACGCGACCAAAAACAGCAAAGAAAACCTAATGAAAGCTTATGTTGATTCGACTGGACAATATGCGAGAATCACTACTTTTATGAAAGATATTGGTACTGATGAAATGGCGAAAGTCGAGAAAAAATTACATACTAAAATAGATGAAATTTTCCCGAAAGACCGTTATGAAGTTACCGTTACCGGAAAAGCATTGGTTTTTCAAAAAGGAACATCGTATTTAGTAGATAATTTAATTGAATCACTGATTTTTGCAATCGCAGTTATCGCCATATTGATGTTGTATTTGTTCAGATCATTTAAAATGGTAATGGCATCTGTAATTACTAATATTTTGCCACTTTGCATTACATCTGGATTGATGGGCTATTTTGGAATTCCGTTAAAACCGTCAACTATTCTTGTGTTTAGTATTGCATTTGGAATTTCGGTAGATAATGCCATTCAGTTTATGGCAAAATACAAACATGATCTGCTTCAAAGCGGCGGAAAAGTTAAGAAATCAGTTTTCAGTGCTTTAAGAGAAACTGGAATCAGTACTTTCTATACGTCAGTAGTTTTGATTCTAGGTTTTGCGACTTTTACATTATCAAGCTTTAGCGGAACTATTGCACTTGGAGGATTAATTTCTTGCACTTTGGCTTTTGCAATGTTTGCAAATTTAGTTGTATTGCCTTCATTGGTTTTGACTTTTGAGAAGAAGAAAACTAAGAAAGAGGAATTATTGGAGAATTTGGAGAAATAAGGTTTTGTTTGCCACGAATTCACTAATTGGCACAAATTAAAAATAAAAAACCTTTATCAAAGGTTGACACACAGTTTGTCATTTCGACGAAGGAGAAATCTTCGCAAGTAGCTCCGCACTGCAATTCCAAACTTTGTCGAGTTTCTTACGAAGATTTCTCCTCCGTCGAAATGACAATAATGAGAGAAAAACTAAATTTATAAAACAGCTCTCCTTAAAACGAGTGCCGTAGCCCTGATCGAAGCGGCATCCTTTCTATTTTTTCTTTAAAAACATAAAGATACAGCAGAAAGAGAGCAGGACACGAGCTAAAAGCGAATTGACGAAGTAAACAGCTTCAAAAATTAATTATTATCGTTTATATTTGCAGTTGTTGAAAAACAAATAATTTAATATCAATATTATATAAAATGAAACACACAAAGGTTAAAGACTTATTAAACAGTACGACGACGCTACAGGAAGTGAATGCAAAAGGATGGGTGAGAACTTTTAGAAATAATCAGTTCATCGCGCTTAATGACGGTTCTACAATTAATAATATACAATGTGTTGTTGATTTTGAAAATACGCCGGAAGAAACTTTAAAAAGAATCACAACTGGAGCTGCGGTTTCTGTAATTGGAACTTTGGTGGAGAGTAAAGGCGCAGGTCAGAAATATGAAATTCAAGTGAACAAACTTGAAATTCTTGGAGATTCTGATGCTGAGAAATTCCCAATGCAGCCTAAAAAACACTCTTTAGAATTTTTACGTGAAAACGCTCACTTGCGTGTACGTACAAATGCTTTTGGTGCGATTATGCGTGTGCGTTCGGTATTGTCATTTGCGGTTCACAAATATTTTCAGGAAAAAGGTTTTGTGTATGTAAACACGCCAATTATTACTGGAGCTGACGCTGAAGGTGCTGGTGAAATGTTTCAAGTAACATCTTTACCTTTGGATAATCTTCCAAAAACAGAAGAAGGAAACATTGATTTCAAAAAAGATTTCTTCGGAAAACATACAAACTTAACGGTTTCTGGGCAATTAGAAGGTGAAACTTTTGCAATGGCTTTGGGTCAGATTTATACTTTTGGACCAACGTTCAGAGCAGAAAACTCAAACACTTCTCGTCACTTGGCAGAATTCTGGATGATTGAGCCGGAAGTTGCTTTCAACAACCTTGATGACAACATGGATTTGGCTGAAGATTTTATTCAGTATGTAATTAAATATGCTTTAGACAATTGTGGAGATGATTTAAAATTCTTAGAAGGAAGACTTCTTGAAGAAGAAAAATCAAAACCACAAGCTGAAAGAAGCGAAATGGCTTTATTAGAGAAATTGAACTTCGTTTTAGAAAACAACTTCAAACGTGTGTCTTATACGGAAGCAATTGACATTTTAAGAGATTCAACTCCAAATAAAAAGAAGAAATTTCAATATATCATTAACGAATGGGGCGCTGATTTACAATCAGAACACGAGCGTTATTTGGTTGAAAAACACTTTAAATGTCCGGTAATTTTATTTGATTACCCGGCAAACATCAAAGCGTTTTATATGCGTTTGAACGACAACACAGAACCAGGAAGAGAAACGGTTCGTGCAATGGATATCCTTTTCCCTGGAATTGGAGAAATCGTTGGTGGTTCTGAAAGAGAAGAGCGTTACGATGTTTTAATCGAAAAAATGAAAGCTTTAGAAATCGATGAAGAAGAATTATACTGGTATTTAGACACCAGAAGATTTGGATCAGCAACGCATGCAGGTTTCGGTTTAGGATTTGAGCGTTTGGTATTGTTTGTAACAGGAATGACAAACATTAGAGACGTAATTCCTTTCCCAAGAACTCCTGGAAGCGCAGAATTTTAAAAAAAGTTTAATCGGTTAATCGTTCATTCGGTTAACCGATTTTCACGAAGAAACGAATTGACGATTAAACAAATAAACGATTAAACAGTATAAATGCTAAAGCAATTTTTAAATTTAAAATTATCACAAAAATTATCTCCACAGCAAATTCAGCTGATGAAGTTAATTCAATTGCCTACGCAAGCTTTTGAACAGCGTTTATTAGAAGAAATGAACGAAAATCCGGCTCTTGAAGCTGGAAAAGAAGACGAATACGAAGCCGATGAATTTGCCAATGAAGACTACGATGATTATGATGATGCAGAATCTGACAGAATCGAAGCTGATGACATTAATATTGACGAATATTTAAGCGACGACGATACGCCTGATTATAAAACTCAGGTGAATAATTACAGTGACGATGAAGAACGCGAAACGCCTTTTGCTTCGCCAATTAGTTTTCATCAGGATTTAATCAATCAGCTGAATACTTTTATTTTGAACGATGAAGAACGCGAAATCGCCGAATTCCTTGTTGGAAGTATTGATGATATGGGTTACATCCGCAGAAGCGTTCCAGATATTGTAGACGACATGGCTTTTACTCAGGGAATTTATACTGATGAAGCGATGGTCGAAAAAATGCTGACTGTAATTCACGAACTTGAACCTTCGGGAGTTGGAGCGCGCGATTTGCAGGAATGTTTATTATTGCAATTAAAGCACAAAACACCAACAGAATACGTTGATTTGGCGATCGATATTATCGAAAATCAGTTTGATGCTTTTACGAAGAAACATTACGATAAACTTTTACAGAAATACAGCGTTTCGAACGAACAGCTTAAAAAAGCGATTCACGAAATTGAAAGACTAAACCCAAAACCGGGCGGATCTTTTACAGGAAATAATAAAGTCACTGAAAATGTAGTTCCTGATTTTGCCATCAGAATTGTTGACGGCGAATTGGAATTGACTTTAAACGGAAGAAATGCTCCTTCTCTACACGTTTCTAAAGATTATCAGGAAATGATGCAGACGTATAAAGATTCTCGTGATAAATCATCTGCGCAGAAAGATGCGGTTCAGTTTATCAAACAAAAACTGGATTCGGCTAAATGGTTTATCGACGCAATCAGACAACGTCAGGAAACGCTTTTTGTAACGATGAATGCAATTATGCATTATCAGGAAGAATATTTCTTAGATGGCGACGAAACCAAACTAAAACCAATGATCTTAAAAGACATTGCTGATATGGTTGGTTTAGATATTTCGACAATTTCACGTGTTGCCAACAGTAAATATGTTGAAACACCTTACGGAACAAAACTGATTAAAGAATTCTTTTCTGAAGCCATGAAAAATGAACAAGGAGAAGATGTTTCAACTTTAGAAATCAAAAAGATTCTTAAGAATACTATTGAAGAAGAAGACAAAAAGAAACCGCTTCCAGACGATCAATTGGCTGAAATTTTAAAAGAAAAAGGATATCCAATCGCAAGAAGAACAATTGCAAAATACCGCGAACAATTAGACATTCCTGTAGCAAGAATGAGAAAGAAAATTTAATTCTTTTATTTAAATAAGTTCATTTAAAATAACAAACCCGACATTTTTTAAAACTGTCGGGTTTTGTTTTATAAATATTTTTCTAATCTTACAGATTAAGTTTGTCAGGCTGAGCAAAGTCGAAGCCCTTTTCCATTAAACGAGCCTTCGACTTCGCTCAGGGTGACAAACATTTTAACAACGTCTCAGAGAACGTTAATTTATTTATATTGATCTGGTAATATTTTCACGTTAAACAAGAACGTCTTCTTTTTATCGCAATAACTGTAAATCAAAGTATAATCATTGTCTCTAAAAACTTGCAGTCCCGTATTTGCTTTTGCGGTACTTAAGAGGCTTTTTTCCATTTCTACTTGTATTACATCAACTTCAGCAGTTACTTTTTCTACATTCAACAGTGTCAAATTATACTGAACAACTCTTTCTTCAGGTAAACTTACGCTGTCGAGACGAATCCCTTCTTGAATTTTCAACGGGCAGTTTTTATTGTATTTTTCAACTAACGTTGTTATTTCTGTATTTACTTCATCTGCCTTTTCAGAAAGAAAAAATTGAAAATAAACAGCCAGAGCTATCGCAATTCCAATTATAACTAATAGTATGATATTCTGTTTTCTTTTACTTTCTTTTTCCTTCATGTTTATAAAGCTTAAATGAATTTAAAATCTATTTTTCTTGACTTTTTTTCATAGCATTAAAATAAGCTGCACGACTTAACGGCTCATATTCTTCCGTTTCCCCAAGCATTACAAGTTTGTCATTATCTGTTTTACGGAAACTATAATTAGCCAAATTTCCTGTTCTCGTACAAACGGCATGAACTTTAGTAACATATTCTGCAGTTGCCATAAGTCCCGGCATAGGACCAAAAGGATTTCCTTTAAAATCCATATCAAGTCCAGCAACAATTACACGAATTCCCTGATTGGCAAGATCATTACAAACCGTAATAATTTCATCATCAAAAAACTGAGCTTCGTCAATACCAATAACATCGCATCCTTGTGCTAAAATTAAGATATTGGCTGCGGCAGGCACCGGCGTAGAACGAATTTCGTTAGCATCGTGAGACACCACCATTTCGTCATGATATCGAGTATCAATTGCGGGTTTAAAAATTTCGACTCTTTGTTTGGCAAATTGGGCGCGTTTTAATCTGCGGATTAACTCCTCGGTCTTACCCGAAAACATTGATCCACAAATAACTTCAATCCAACCAAATTGTTCTTTGTGATTTACTGTATTTTCGAGAAACATTTTGTATTTTTCTACCTTTAAAAATGAATAGTTTTTATTACTTTGTACTGGTAATAAATTGACGCAAAAAACTGCTGTTTTTCGGTTTTTCAAAAGTAGAAAATTTTTATCAAAACGGAGATTCGCAATCGCTTATTAACAGAAATAAAAAATTATCTCGTTGATTTTCTCCCAGAATAAAGACATTCAGATACAAAACATAATAAAATACCCTATTCACTATAATTTCAACAGTTATGAAAAAAAAATTGGAAGCCGACTTAATCAGCATTGCACATCGAATTTTAAAACTTAAAAACAAATCCGATATCAATCAATTGTATCTTGAAACTCAGAAATTATATGAGAAACTAGCCGTATTAAAATTTGTTGATGAAAATTTCGATAGTCTAAAACCTACTATAAATCACAGTGAAATTACTTCTGAAATAGAAACTATTTTTGAAAAAGAAGATACTATTCCTGCAGAAGTTAAAATCGAAGAGCCAATTGCCGTTGAAGAAACGGTAACTGAAACCGTAATTGCGGAAGAAACAAAAACGGAAGAAGTTATAGAAGAAACTGTACCTGAAATTATTGCAGAAATCTCTGAAGAAGTCATTTTAGAAACTGAAATTGAGACTATTCCTGAAACTGTTGCAGAAATCAATGAAGAACCTGAAGCAGAGGAAATTGAAGAACCAATTTTTGAAGCTAAAAAAGATATCGAAGCCGCTGACGAACTTTCGTTTACTACGATTAGCGATTTAAAACCAATTCCTGATTTCATTCCGGCTTTCGAATTAGAAACGGAAGAAATAGTTGCAGAAATCAAAGAAGAGCCAAAAATAGAAACTGAGACAAAGTCTCAAGCAGTTCATATGACTTTAGAAGAGCTTTTAGGCGTAAATTATGCCGATGCTCAATTTGTAAAAGTAGATAGTTTTGAGAATGTTTCAGCAAATACAACAAACACGGAATCTAAAGAGAAAAAAGCTGTCGAAACAGCCGTTTTAGAAACTCCAGCAGAACCTAAAACTGTTACATTAAACGAAAAACTTGCAAAAGGTTTCCACGTTGATTTGAATGACCGAATTGCATTCACGAAAAACCTTTTTGGAAACAGTTCTGAAGATTACAGCCGTGTTTTAAATCAGCTTTTAACATTTGATTCTTATGCAGAAGCTAAGGAATTTATTGACGATATGGTAAAACCTGATTATAACAATTGGGACGGAAAAGATGATTATGCAGAGCGTTTCCTTGGAATTATTGAGAAGAAATTCGCATAAAAACGAATTCCACAGATTTACACTAATTTATATTCGTGAAATTTCAACACTTTAATTATTCGTGTTAATTCGTGTAATCTGTGTTTAACTATTAAAAACAACTATGTCAAAATTATATATCGTTCCAACGCCAATTGGTAATCTTGAAGACATGACTTTCAGAGCTATTAGAGTTTTGAAAGAAGTCGATTTGATTTTGGCCGAAGACACTAGAACGAGCGGGAAATTGTTGAAGCATTTTGAAATTGGCACACACATGCACAGCCATCATATGCACAACGAACACAAAACCACCGAAAATTTAATTGCCCGTTTAAAAGCCGGCGAAACTATCGCTTTAATTTCTGACGCAGGAACTCCGGCAATTTCAGATCCAGGATTTTTATTGACACGCGCTTGTGTCGAAAATAAAATTGAAGTAGAATGTCTTCCAGGTGCTACAGCTTTTGTTCCAGCTCTTGTAAACAGCGGTTTACCAAATGATAAATTCGTTTTTGAAGGTTTTCTTCCTGATAAAAAAGGACGTCAAACTCGTTTTTTGGCTTTAGCCGAAGAAACAAGAACAATGATTCTATACGTTTCTCCACATAAACTCGTTAAAACATTAGCAGAATTTATTCAGTATTTTGGCGAAGACAGACAAGTTTGCGTTTCAAGAGAATTATCAAAATTACACGAAGAAAATGTTCGCGGAACCGCAAAAGAAGTTCTCACACATTTTGAAAAAACAGCACCACGAGGCGAAATCGTAGTTGTGGTTGCAGGAAAAACAATAACAAAAGAACCTAAGAAAAATAAGTTTTCTAAGGATGAAGAATAATTTATTTAAGCCACAGATTAAAAAGATTAACACAGATTAAAAATTAAGTCGCCACGAATTGCACGAATTAGCACGTATTAAATTAGTGTAAATTCGTAAAATTCGTGGCGAAGAAATCCCTCTTAATCCTTTTAATCTGTAGCAAAAAAATCAACACATAACAATCATGAGCATTCAAGCCTTTTTAGAAAAAGTAAAACAAACTCCAACACAAATAACATTTCCAGAAACTATTGCTGTAATCGAAGAAAATTACAATTTTACGCCAACTGCTTTTCAAAATGGAACACAGCATAACGCTGCCGGAGAAAACTCTGGTTCTTGTAAATTATTTTCGTTTGCAAAACTGCAAAACTTAAGCAAAGAAGAAACTTTGGCTTGTTTTGGCGCTTTTTATTTTGAAGAAGTTTTAGGAGATCCAAACGGAACAAATCACCAAAACATTAGAAATTTCATCAACTTAGGCTGGGACGGAATACAGTTTGAAGGAAATGCTTTAGAAGCGAAATAAAACAAAATATATTCTGCCACAGATTAAAAAGATTAACACAGATTAATATGAAGGTTGCCACGAATTACACCAATTAGCACGAATTAAATTAGTGGAAATTGGCGCAATTCGTGGCAAAAAATCTTTTAAATCCTTTTATCCCAATAGCTATCGGGAGTGACAAAAAAAATCGCAATCAGATTAAACGATTTCAAAAATCTACAGTCTAAAAACCAACACTCTAAAACCTAAAATCAACCCATGCGTTGGACCTTAAAACCAAAACCTTCACAAGATAAAATCAAACGTTTGGCGCAAGCCTTAAATGTAGAAGATTTTGTTGCAACGCTTTTGATTCAGCGCGGCATTGAAACTTTTGAAGATGCTAAAAATTTCTTTCGCCCCTCTTTAGAACATCTTCACGATCCTTATTTGATGAAAGATATGGACAAGGCGGTTGCGAGAATAGAATTGGCAATTGAAAATCAGGAAAACATTCTGGTTTTTGGCGATTATGATGTTGACGGAACAACAGCGGTTTCTTTGGTTTCATCGTATTTAAAATCACATTATCCAAATATTGCAACTTATATTCCGGATCGTTATGATGAAGGTTACGGAATTTCTTTTAAAGGAATTGACTTTGCTGATGATAACGGATTTTCCTTAATTATTGCACTCGATTGCGGCATAAAATCCATAGATCATATCGCTTACGCGAAAGCAAAAAACATCGATTTTATTGTCTGCGATCACCATAGACCTGGTGAGTTTCTTCCAGACGCGGTTGCGATTCTTGATCCAAAAAGAGAAGACTGCTCTTATCCCTATGATGAACTATGCGGCTGTGGAGTTGGTTTTAAACTGATTCAGGCTTTAGGCCAAAACCGAAATGAAACGATCGAAGATCTAGTTCCATATCTAGATTTGGTTGCAACTGCAATTGCTGCAGATATTGTTCCTATTACGGGAGAAAATCGTGTTTTAGCTTATTTCGGATTACAGGTTATCAATAGCGACCCACGACCAGGAATTAAAGCTTTGGTACATCAGGTTAAAAAGAAAGTTTTAGATATTACTGATGTCGTTTTTATTATTTCCCCAAGAATAAACGCTGCAGGAAGAATCAAACACGGAAATCATGCTGTTGAATTATTAACTGAGTTTGATTTTGATCAAGCGCAGCAGTTTGCATCTGAAATTGAACAATATAATGCTGATCGAAAAGATCTAGATAAAAAAATTACGAAAGAAGCTTTTCTGCAAATCACAGAAAACAACGAGCAAGAACGTTTTTCTACTGTTGTTTTTCAGGAAGACTGGCACAAAGGCGTTATTGGAATTGTCGCTTCAAGATTGATCGAAACCTATTATAGGCCAACTTTGGTTTTTACCAAAAGCGGAGATAAATATGCGGCTTCTGCCCGATCTGTAAAAGGATTTGATGTTTACAATGCATTAGATGCCTGCGCAGAACATTTGGAACAATTTGGAGGACACATGTACGCGGCAGGAATGACTTTAAAAGCCGAAAATTATCAGATTTTTAAAGACGCTTTTGAAAAACAGGTTTCATCAACTATTTCACCTGAAATGCGAACTCCAGAAATTGAAATTGATGCCGAAATTAATTTCTCTGATATTACTCCAAAACTCATCCGTATTTTAAAACAATTTGAACCTTTTGGTCCGCAGAACATGACTCCTGTTTTCATGACTAAGGACATAAAAGATACTGGTTACGCCAAAAATTTAGGTTCTGAAGAAGAACATCTAAGGCTTTTTGTAAAACAATCTAATTCTGATGGAATTGCTGCAATTGGTTTTGGACTCGGAAAAAAATTAAGCATAGCACAAAATCAGAATCTGTTTCAGCTGGCATATTCTTTAGCTGAAAATGAATGGAACGGAACTATTTCAACACAGCTTATGCTGAAAGACATTAGAACAAATGACAACTAAATCAACAAAACCAGATCCGTATCAAGCGCTTCGCTATAGAGAGTTTAATATATTTTTACTACTGCGCTTTGCGATGGTTTTTGCTTGGTCGATGCAGTTTATTGTGATTGAATGGGAGGTTTACAGTTTAACTAAAAATCCGCTTTCGTTAGGAATCATAGGTTTAATGGAAGTAATTCCAGCGGTTTCAATGGCATTATTTGCGGGACATATTGTAGATCAAAGAGAAAAGAAAGGATTATTGGTAAAATGTATTCTAGGATTTTCAGTTATTAGTTTTGGACTATTCTTATTGACTTGGCCAAAAATTGTCAGCGGCTGGTCGACTGAGTCTATCTTATATTCCATTTACTTTTTAGTATTTCTTGGCGGATTAGTTCGTGCTTTTCTTGGCCCTACTATTTTCTCACTACTATCACTTATTATTCCTAAAAAAGCATATCCAAATGCCGCTACTTGGAGCAGTTCGGTTTGGCAGATTGGTGCGGTTATGGGACCCGCACTTGCAGGATTTTCAATTAACTGGATTGGCGTTCACTGGTCAATGTGTCTCGTTTTCGGATTCTCAATTCTTTCCTTAATTGCCTTATCACAAATCAGTAAAAAACCAATCATAAATCCGAAGATTGGAGAATCAATAAAAGACAGTCTTACAGAAGGTTTGACTTTTGTATTTAAAAACCAGATTGTTTTAGGTGCTTTGTCACTTGATATGATTGCGGTACTTTTTGGAGGAGCAGTTGCATTATTACCCGTTTTTGCACAAGATATTTTAAAAGTGGGTTCTGAAGGTTTTGGTATATTAAGAGCTGCACCTGCTGTGGGTGCTTTTATTACGATGATTGTTTCGGCGTATATCCCTTTATATAAAAACGCTGGAAAAAAACTTTTAGGTGCCATATTTGTTTTTGGATTGTCGATCATCTTATTTGGACTTTCTACGTCATTCTGGCTTTCTGTTTTTGCTTTATTCTTGAGCGGACTTGCTGACGGAATTTCGGTAGTAATTCGCCAGACTATTTTGCAGCTTAAAACTCCTGATCATATGCGCGGGCGTGTTGGTGCTGTAAATTCGATTTTTGTTGGCTCTTCAAATGAATTAGGTGCGTTTGAGAGCGGTGCAACTGCCAAATTAATGGGAGCTGTAACATCGGTTGTCTTTGGCGGAAGCATTACACTTTTAACCGTTTTAGGTTTTGGCTTTATATCTCCAACTTTTAGAGATTTAGATCTTCATAAAGATATGGAAGAACATCATAATCAAGAGTAATTAGTTTTTAAACCATATAAGTAATGTAAGTTCATTTAAAGAATGGATCTTAAATATAGAGACCTCCAATAAAACGGAGGTCTTTTTATTTTTGCATCAAGCAAAATAAAAAAGCCTTTACTATGAACTTTATATTACTTATATGGTAAAACATTTTTCAAATTTTTATGCTTTTTTTATTTAGAATTAATATAAATAATATTTATATTTGCTGGAATAAAAGGATTTACAATGAGAGAAATACAACAAATATATCACAACAGCTTCGGCATAGCCTTTTACTGGAAACAAAACAGCCAGACAATTCTCGACAAAGTACAGTTGGTTTTTAAAGAAACGGGCTTCTATTTTACGGTTTCGGAATTGAATATGTTTTGCGATTTAATTGAAGACAGCATTATCGAAAATGCTTGTTGCGAAGCTTGTGAGTTAAAATATTCTTGTCATAAATTTTTACTAAAAACTCCTTGTTCATCAATAGATTTAGCGGTTTCAATGACAGAACTAAAATCTATTAAAGATTTAGTTGAAGGTTCTTTGTTTAAAATCGAATTAGACGAATATGTTTATGGTTCAGGACTAAACTAAGAAACATTCTAAATATTTTAACAACATTTTTTCATTATTGAAATATATTTTGATTTTATTCAAAAAAAAGTATATTTACGGCAATGAAAAAAATAAGCATTCTTATTGCCTTTACTATTCTAGCGCTCTTTTTTACAAACTGCAAAGACGCTTCTGAAGAGTATATTGATCCGCGAGGCACTGATTATGCAGGCTCTGAAAGCTGTATTCAATGTCATCAGACTCAATATGACATGGCAGCAAAAAGTGCTCACTTTAAAGCAACTGCTCCAGCAATTCCGGCAAATATTTTAGGTGATTTTGACAAAGGAAATCACACTTTTATCTATGACAAAAACACCAAAATTGTCATGGAAAAACGCAACGACAGCTTGTATCAGGTTTTATATAAAAACGGAAAAGAGGTTGAAGCACATCGTTTCGAGATTGTTTTTGGAATTAAACATGCACAAACTTCGGTATACTGGCGAGATCGCAATACATATGAATTACCTGTTTCTTACTATAATTCTATAAACAATTGGGCTACAAGCCCAGGTTTTCCGGCAGACAAACCGTATTTTGACCGTATGGTTGTAAAAGACTGTTATTCTTGCCACAGCTCAAATATCAGCAGCAGAAATGTTAATCAGAATTCTACAGATAAGAACTTTTTATCGATGGAGGTTGAAGATGTTATTGATAAAAAAACAATTGTTTACGGAATTGATTGCGAACGCTGTCACGGGCCAGCAAAAAAGCATGTTGATTTTCATCTAAAAAACCCTAACATCAAAGTTGCAAATAGTATTACAAGTTTTAAAACGCTAAACAGACAACAAAAATTAGATGCCTGTGCGCTTTGTCACGCTGGAAATGACGGAATGAAAATGAAATCCCGTTTTGACTTTAAACCGGGAGATAATCTTTCCGATTTTTATAGAGAAACAAGAAGTGTAACGGATACAGCGAAATTTGACGTTCACGGAAACCAATTTCGATTAATGGCGCAAAGCAAATGTTTTATAAAAAGTGACAAAATGGATTGTATAACTTGCCATAATCCGCATGAAAATGCTTCTAAAAATATGGCATCGTATTCTAAAATCTGTATGAGTTGTCATCAAGATTTAAAACACAATGCAACTACTTTAAAAACTATGCCTGAAAAATTATTGGCTGCTAATTGTGTGGAATGCCATATGCCGAAAAAAGCATCAGGCGCAATTAAATTTCAACTTTCTAACAGTAAGCAACTTTCAGAATATATTTTGAGAACGCACAAAATAGGAATCTATCCTGCTAAGTAAATGGTAATTATTTTTCGAATTTTTTAAGTTCAAAAGTTTCTCCATCAAAAACTCCGTAGGTAAAATAGCCAATCCAATCGCCTAAATTTACATAATTAGAATCTTCACCAACAGGAATAATCATTGGTAAATGGCGATGTCCAAAAATAAAGTAATTATAATGTTTGGTTTCAAGTTTGCGTTTGGCGTACAACACGAGCCATTCGTTTTCTTCACCAAGAAATTTTACATCTTCATCACCAGAAATCAGTTTATTTTTAACAGATAAATACTGCGCCAAACTTACGCCTACATCTGGATGAAGCCATCTAAAAAGCCATTTTGAAAACGGATTTGTAAACACCTTTTTCATTCTTTTATAACCTTTATCGCCGGGACCTTTTCCGTCTCCGTGACCAATTAAAAAGGTTTTTCCGTTAAAAGTAAATTCTTTGTTATCATGGTAAACCGGAATATTCAATTCGGTTTCAAAATAATCATTCATCCACAGATCATGATTTCCAACAAAAAAGTAGATTGGAATACCGCTGTCGCGAATTTCGGCCAATTTTCCTAAAATTCGAACAAAACCTTTTGGCACAACGGTTTTATATTCGAACCAAAAATCAAATAAATCACCCAGTAAAAAAATTGCTTCGGCATCTTCTTTAACCTCATCTAACCAAGCTACAAATTTCTTTTCGCGCGGCAGACTCAATTCAGGAGTCGGCGCACCAAAATGCTGATCTGAAGCAAAATACACTTTTTTCATTTAGATTTTTAGATTACTGGACTTCTTAGAATTTTAGACTTTTGTCTCTCTGAGCGAAGTCGAAGAGTTTGGAATTTGGAATTTCTTTTTTGAATATTAAATGTTATCACTTGCGTACCACTCTGCAAACGAAGATTCTGTTTCTTGAAGTTTAAGAGAGAACAGCGAAATTCCTTTTGGCAGTCTTGCTATGATTCTATCTGCAAAATCAACTACCATATTCTCACTTGTTGGCTGATAATCAACCAATATTACATGATGTCCACGGTTTTTTAATTCATTTGCTAATTCGATATGCGGCGTTGTTTGATTGAATACAGTCGCATGGTCAAATTGATCGACGATTTCTTCTTTTACAATTTTCTTTAAATCAGAAAAGTCAATTACCATTCCGAATTTCACATTCGATCGATCTGTAATTGGCGAACCAATAACAGTTACCGACAATTTATAACTGTGTCCGTGAACGTTCTTGCATTTTCCGTCGTAACCGTACAATGCATGCCCGGTTTCGAAACTAAATTGTTTTGTAATTCTAATATTACTCATCGATTTTTAATTTAAGCTTGCAAATTTACAAATTAATAACCGTTTTCGTCTCTTTTTTTAGCACGGTTATACATCCAATAGGCAATTCCTACTAAAATGACAAACGGAATAAATGATCCTATAACAACACCTATTTGATATCCGCTGTCTGGAGCGTTTTTAATTTTCTCTGCAACATCGACCTTTTGGAATAAAGAAATAATAGTCATATTCAATAATTTATATGATGAAAAATTGGTTTTAAATCCTTTTTCAAAACTATGTTACTATTTGGATAAAATCAATGACTTATGTCATGCCTATTTTTTAAACTGCATCAAAGCATTTCTGCTAAAATCAGACAAAACTAATTTACCTGTAATAGCGGCACGTTCAAAAAGCAGCGATTCCCAGTTTTCTGTGTTTTCCCAAATGATCTTTTTCATTTCGTGCAATGCTTCTGGATTGTATGAACTTAATTTTTGAGCAAAATTTTCTACCTCTTTATCGAGATTTTCTAAATCAACTAAAACAGAATATAGCCCTTTTTGAAAAGCCCAATCTGCCGATTTCCATTCGTGCGCTGCCAATGTCATTGCTGTCATTGCTGTTTTTCCTATTTTACGAGATACAGCCGGCTCAATTACAAACGGACCAATACCAATTGCAAGTTCAGATAATTTAATATCGCTTTGAGGAGTTGCAAAAACATAATCGCAAGCCGCAATTATTCCTACTCCGCCTCCAACTGCTTTTCCTTGAACTCGCCCAATTATAAGCTTGCTGCAACTGCGCATAGCATTTAACAAATGTGCAAAACCAGAAAAAAACTCTGTTCCTTGTTCTTCATTTTCTACCTGCAGAAGTTCATCAAACGAAGCGCCGGAACAAAAAGCTTTTTCGCCTTCGCTCTTCAAAACAATAAGTGAAACAGCATCGTTTCGGCTCAATGAATTAATTTCTAATGTAAGTTTATTTAATAATTCTCGCGGAAAAGAATTACTTGCAGGATGCCCAAACTGCACGGTTGCAATTGTATCTTGAAAAGAAGTCGAAAGCGATCCTTTTGTTGTTTCTAAACTCATAAAAATAGTTTTAACTGTAAAGTTACGGTTTTGACAACTATTTTTACTTAGATCCTTTTCTAAATTTGTTTATTGAAAATTAATTGACTTTATTTGCTATGACTTTGGGGGATTAGCTCATTTGGCTAGAGCGCTACGCTGGCAGCGTAGAGGCGATCGGTTCGAATCCGATATTCTCCACAAAAACTGTATTACTTAATTGAAATACGGTTTTTTTTATGATTTATTTTAAACACAATCAACTTTAAACCAACACAAAACCCCATGAAAAAAAGCATTCTGATCGCATTACTTACTCTAGCTGGCGCAAGCTCTTTTGCACAAGAGTTCAAAGTTAAAAAAGGTGAAGTTTTACTAGATGGTAAACCTATTGCTAAAATGTCAGCTAAAGTACTTCGCCAATATGAAATTTCAAATCTGGACGGAACAAATACAATTACAGCATACATGAGAGTCTGTGAAAATCCTGCACCTGGAAAAGCTTATATCGAAATTGCTAATGAAGAAAAGAAAGCAAACGATCTTGATTTTGCAAAATATTCACCTTTCAATGTTGACCGAAGCATTATTCAAACCTTGTTTGCAAAAGGTATGATTACAGAAAACGGAATTCAATTAGAACAAGTAAACACATTTGTAAATGGCGAACCAACTGGTTTAGGCGAAAAGTACGGATGTAAACAGCAAAGTGCAGAAAAAGCAATAACAGATGCATTGGCCTTAACAATTGATGATAGCGGAAATGTTTTTAGTAAAAAAGAAAAAATAGGTTACATCAGAATGATTACAAACAATGGAACTACAAGCGGTGCAGTTGAAAAATACGAAGTAACGAATTTAGATAACAAAGTAATCGGAACTTGGTATGGTAAATTTGGAATGGTTCAAGGCTATGGTAAAGCTTTAAATCAAGAAATTTATACTTACGATGGTAAAGTTTTTAAAGTAGAATTTAATAACGGAGGAAATTTTATTGGTTATAAAATGAGCCAAGATGTTACTGCTATGAACATTATAAAAAAATTAACTGGTAATGGATATTCTTTAGGCCATAAATAAAACCAGCAATACAAAACCAAAAAAGAGTTCTCGTTGTTAATTCGAGAACTCTTTTTATTTATAGCTTCTTCTTATTTCTCATTTGCCGCGTCATCGGCGTCTATTCTATCTTTTACAGCTTTTTTGAAATCATTATTCAATAAATCTGTTAGTTTCTTTTTCTCTTTTTGATTTTTTCTGATTGTAAGTACAACTAGAATAACTACTAGTACTGCAACAACCGCCATTACAACCCAATTAATTTCCATAGCTTTAATTTTTAATTAAAAGTAAGAAACTATAACTAAATACTGTATTATCAAAAAGTTAAGTATTATATTCTACAAAACTTATTTTAACAGAATTATACCTTTTGTAAGACATTTCACTAAATGATATGATTACTTTTGTATATCAAGAATCTTAAAAAAGTGAATGTTTGTAAAATTTCAAAAACAAATCTTTTAAAATGAATCCAAATTTAAAGCTTAAAACCATTTCATTCTTAAAGAAACTTATTGCAGTTGCACTATTAACATTCATATTCACTTTCGTAGAAATATATTGGTCAATGCAAAGTCTTTCTAAACAAATATCCAGCGGAAATCCAGACAGTCATTTTTTTGATGATGCTTATTTAATATCTGTATTTACTACCGTTTTTCTGACAATTATTTTTATTTTACTTGCATTCATAAAAAGAATATATCTAAAAATAACAGCCCAATTACTGATTATAATTTCAACATGGTTTTTCTGGAATTACAGCATTTTTGTTGACCGTGAATCTTCATGGAGTACTTATCTTTTTAAAGAAGAATTAATGCATACTCTTATCTTGTCCTTTTTTCCTATTTTGGTTTTATCAATTGTTATGGTGTTTGTTTTAAATTATATCTCAAAAAATAGGAGCCTAAAGCATGAAAAAATAAATACTCTAAACATTTAAAACTCCTATCAACATTTTTTTAGTTCGTTTTTACAATTTCACTTAAAACTATCAATATGCGTAACCTAAAATTTTTACTTCTCGGATTTTTACTAATGTTTTCTTTTAAAGGCATTTGCCAAGATAAAATTTCACAACAAGTACTAGAACGACTAAAAGCGCAGCAAACCTGCTGGAATAATGGTGATCTCGAAGCTTACCTTGACTTTTATGCTCCCGTAGATTCAGTTCGTATGATTTACAGCGGCGGCGTGGTATATGGAAAAAACAATATCACAGATTTCTTCAAAAAATATTGGCCAAAAGAAAGAATGGGAAAATTGACCATGACCGATTTTGTTATTGAACCTCTTTCAAAAAAAGATGCTTTTGTGAGTGCAAAATTTAGTGTCGAAGCTCCGAATGGTAAAAACAGTTCTGGACAATTTTCAGGAATAATGCGAAATATAAACGGCCTTTGGTATTTGTATGTTGATCACTCGGGATAAATAAATCAACCTAAAAGAATATAACTTATTCCGAAAAAATTAGAATTTGACTACGTTTTAAGTTTCTATTTGAATTTAAAATAAAGTACTTTCGTACACATCGAAACTCAAAATCATATTTAAACAATGACAACAAGATTGTTCTTTTTATCAAGCGCTTTTTTAATTTTATTATCTGCCTGTAATAAAAAAGAAAACACTACAAGTACACTTCATAAAGTAACAGAACAGACGGCAGCTGAAACTGATACTCTTCAAGCTGAAGAAACTTCAAGAAAGGAAAGCATCTATTTATTTACTGTTATGCCAAAAGACAGCAGTGATATTGCTTTTGTTTCTCTTTCAGATATTTATCCTGTAGACGACGAAAAGGACACGCTTGTTTTACCCAACCTTGAAAAAATGGCAGATGCCGATGCTCAATATTTCACCTTTGCCAAAAACTACAGAAAAAGATTTTTATCTAAAACCAATATTTCTGAAACCGATTCATTGTTTGTTTATGATTATGCCAAAAACAAACTTGCGTCTTTTTTAGTAAAAAATCTAAAAACTGCTGCGATGCTAAATTTATATTCTATTGGAGATGCCGGCCCGTATCGTAATTATGATTATATGATTGGTTTCGAAATCAACAAAAAACTTTTAAACGGATTCAGCGAGTATTACAGAAATGCTTTAGTATATGTAGGCAAAGAAAATCCGTTTTCGAAAGAACGCTTGAAGCCAATTTCGTGGAAAAAAATGGCAAAAAAAGATTATCCATCTAAAGCACTGAAAAATAACGACCGTGCTTTGCTGAAGGGTACAATAATGGGCAATACGTATTTTTACAAAACAGAAAGCTATGAGTATTTTTTACAAGACTACCTAGACAGCAATAAAACAATTTATGGCAGACGTTTGTTAGTCGTTGATTCAAAAACAAAAGATGTTATAATCGAAAAACTTTTCAGTCAAAGCGAAGGCACATCACCGGCTCCGTTAAATTATGAAAATGGAGAAGATTCTATTGAGCAATGGACTGGAAAACTTTTTAAAAACAAACCTGACGTTGTTTTTGGTTTCGAATATCTTTCTTTTAGCTGTCCAAGTATTTCTGTAATCGACAAATCAAATGAAGAAATTAATATTCAATGTGATAATCGTCATTAATAGATACTATATATAAAAAGATACTACTTCAACAAAAACCCCATTCTAATCGAACCAAAAAAATATCCTCTATTGGTATCATTAACATCGCCTTCTAATTCACGACCTCGATAAATAAATGAATACGACATATTGAAATTATTATGGCGGTATTTCAACCCAAATTCGGCATTAAAACGAAGCGGCACCAAATCAAAAGTTATAGGACTTGTATCATTAAACATACTGCCTTCGATTGTGGCATCATAAAACTGATAATTAACGCTTGGCATAGCATAAAAATAGAATTCTCTAATATTTGGTTGTACTTGTGCACTCATCGAAGCATCATGCATATTTGAATCGTAAAGCGGAAGCAGTTTTTTAAAACCAATCCTAGTCATAAAACCTGTTGAAACACCTGTAAAAATAGTTCCTAAATTGGCGTCTGACTGCCAATGAAGATCTGCAAAATCATTATGTTTTGATGGAAATAGTTTCTTTGAATACATTACATGAGCCTGTACTGCAAAAGCATTATGAAGCTGATTTTCCCAGCCATACACTTTTTTATATCCAATAATTTTATGAAATCCTTCCTGAGTTTCTCTCCCTAAAGCATTTGGCCCTATAAAACCCACCTGAAAATCGGTCTTTAAAATGGACTCGCTTTGATAAAAAAAACTTTTTCCTGCTTCGGCAAAAAGATATGCGGTAAATGGACGGTCATTTACATTAACTGCCTCTTTGTTTATAAATCTCGGATTATAAATATATTGTCCTATTCTAACTTCAGAAATTTTTTTGTTGATTTTTTCATTGTCGTTTTTAGACAGAAATCGATAAAAAAGCTCTAAACCATTGGTATAATACATATCATTTTTTGATGATGTATATAAATCATTATCAGATATGAAACCAATTTCTGTTTTTTTACCTTGACCAAAAGTCAAAGATGCCGTTAAAATGAGAAATGCAAAAATTATGTTTTTACTTCCCATTATAATTAATTTTTCCAACGGCACGCATTTCGCGTACGATTCTTTCTTTTCTACGGTTTATATAACTTGACGAACCTGTAGCTTTAAATTTTCTTGGATTTGGCAAAATTGCTGCAATTCCGGCTGCCTGCATTGGCGTTAAACTTGAAGCATCACGACGGTACCAATGTTCGGTTGCGGCATAAGCACCATAAACGCCATCTCCCATTTCGATACTATTTAAGTACACTTCCATGATACGCTCTTTGCCCCAAATTAATTCGATTAAAACAGTAAAATAAGCTTCTAGTCCTTTACGGAAGTAGCTTTTTCCCTGCCATAAAAAAACGTTTTTAGCAGTTTGCTGTGAGATTGTACTTCCGCCTCGAATTCGGCGTCCGCGTTCATTGCTTTTATAAGCTTTTTGAAGTGCCTTAAAATCAAAACCATTGTGGCTTAAAAAAGTTCCATCCTCGCTGGCGATAACCGCTTTTTGTAAATTCATTGAAATTTTTTCAATTGGTTCCCAATCGTGATCAAAGTAAACTTCTTTTCCAGCCATTTTATTTTCGATTGCTCGAATAACCATTAAAGGCGTAAAAGGCACTGGCACATATTTAAAAAACACAACCGATGCAATCGAGATTCCAAAAAACCACAGACATAGTTTAATAAAAAACCATTTTACTTTTTCTCCAAAAGAACGATTTGTCTTCTTAGAAGCTGTTTTAGGTTTAGGTTTGCTTGCGGTTGTTTTTTTGGGTTCTGCTTTTTTGATTGCCATTATATTAAATCTGCTAATTCTGTTCCTATTAAACTGCCTATCGCCACTCCCATTCCGCCTAAACGCACTCCACAGAACACGTTTTCAGAAAGTTGAGCAACAACAGAACTTTTACTATTTCCGACTCCCATAATCCCACTCCAGCGGTGTGCAATCTTGAAATCCTGATTCGGTAAAATTACATTTTTCAACAACTCCTCCAATTTATTTTGAATAATTTTCGTCTGTCCAAATTCCGTTGTTGTTTCGCCTTCAAAATCGAGATTTCGACCTCCTCCTAACAAAATGCGATCGTCTATATTTCTGAAATAATAATAACCACGATCTAAATGAAACGTTCCTTTTATGTCCAAATTTTTTATGGGTTCAGTAATTAAAACCTGTGCTCTCGCAGGCTTTACTTCTCCTTTTGTCAAAGAACCTGCAAAACCATTTGTAGCAAAAAGTACTTTACTAGATCTAAAACTAAAATCATTTAGAACAAGCTCAACATAATTTCCTGCATCAAAATACGAGGTTACCGTTTGCTGATTTAAAATTAAAATACCTGCAGAAACAGCTTGTTTCAATAATTCCTGCATCATATTTCCAGTATCTATCTGTGCTTCGAATGGATTAAACACCAAATAATCCTGAGTATTTTCAAATCCAAATCGATCCGTTTCTTTAGAAAAAACATCTGCTTTAAAAAGGGGTTTTAAAATTTCATTAATAAAAGGCATTTTCAAAATACATTCATTAAAACCAGCTTCATCTTCCTTCAAAAACAACTCATATCCGCCGTGAGGTTTAAAATCAATTGCAGAATCTCCTAATCTTTTCCGGAGTAATTGCAGTCCTTTCCAACGTTTTTCGATCAAACCCACAACCTCTCCTTCTGAATTTGTTTTTAAGTCATCCATAATTTCCGAAAGACTTCCAAAACAAGCAAAACCAGCATTTTTTGTACTTGCACCTTGCGGCAGCATTCCTCTTTCTATAACTAGAATTTTTGAAGCAGGAAATCTTTCGCGTAAGCGCAAAGCAGCATGCAGCCCAACAATTCCGCTGCCTACAATTGTGTAATCAATATTTGTAAACCAGTTCTTTAATTCCCAATAACTTAGTTCCATCTTCAGAGTTTTTATAAAAATAATGTTTTTTTATTCGCCACGACTCGAGCGATAGCGAACAGACGAAGTAATTCACGAATTATTTTTTTGTTAGTCTTTGACAATAAAAAATTTGTGAATTCGTGGCGAACAAAATTTTAAAGATTCCGTTTTTAGATCTCTATCCAAATGTCAGGCTGAGCGAAGTCGAAGCCTCTTTTGGGAACGAAGGTCCTTTGACTTCGCTCATGGTGACAATGGATGATAAACTTTAACAAATTTTGGAATTTTAAATTCGTATTTTTAGCCCCACAAAAAATAGAATTTTTATTATGAAAAAAGTATTATTTACAACCTTAATAATGATGAGTTTAAACGCTATCGGGCAAAATGTAATGTCGCCAGAATTGTTATGGAAATTAGGAAGAGTGAGTGCACTTGGTCTTTCGAAAGATGAAAAAAATGTTGTTTTCAAGGTTTCTACTCCTTCTGTAGAAGAAAACAAATCGCATTCTAAATTTTACACTATCCCTGTAGGCGGTGGTAATGCAACTGAAGTTACGGATACAAAAGCGATTTTGGCTGATAAAAACATTTCGCCTGACGGAAAATTTTTAGTGTACAATGAAGAAGTAAAAATTGACAAGGTTTTAGGTAAAGATTTTTATCCAAAACTTGATAAATCTGACGCACAAATTTATGATGGTTTAGATTATCGTCATTGGGATACTTGGAACGTAGGTAAATTTAACCACGTTTTTTATAAGGAAAACAAAGACGGCGCTAAAGGAATTGACATTTTGAAAGGAGAAACTTTTGACTCTCCGCAAAAACCTTTTGGCGGTGATGAAGATTATATCTGGTCTCCTGATGGAAAAAGCATTTTGTATGTGTGCAAGAAAAAAGCAGGAACTGATTATGCGGTTTCTACGAATACCGATATTTATGAGTACAATTTAGAAACTCAAAAAACAACTAACAGAACTGAAGGCAACTTAGGTTATGACACTGCACCACAATTTTCTCCAACAGGAAATTTAACTTGGCTGCAAATGAAACGTGATGGCTATGAGGCTGATAAAAACGATATTATTGTTGAATTTAAAGGAATCAAAACTAACTTAACGGCAAACTGGGATGGAACTGTAGATAATTTTATCTGGAGTAAAGACGGGAAAAATGTATTTTTTGTTGCGCCTGTTGATGGTACAAAACAACTTTTAAGCGTTAATTTTCCTGGGTTAACAAGAATTGCAATTACTGTTCGCCAAATAACAAAAGGTGATTTTGATGTAAATGATTTAGTAGGATTTGCTGGTGATGATATTATTGTAACTAGAAATGACATGAATCACGCACCAGAGATTTTTTCTTTTAACTTGAAGAAAAACACTTGGAAGCAACTTTCAAATGTAAATACTGACACTTACAAAACACTTACTTTAAGCAAAACTGAAAAACGTTATGTTACTACAACTGACGGTAAAAAAATGTTGGTTTGGGTAATTTTACCTCCAAATTTTGATGCTTCAAAAAAATATCCAACTTTATTATTCTGTCAAGGCGGACCTCAAAGTGCATTGACACAATCGTATTCTTTCCGTTGGAATTTCTCATTAATGGCAGCAAAAGGTTATGTTGTTGTGGCGCCAAATCGTCGTGGAATGCCTGGTCATGGTGTTGAATGGAATGAGCAAATTAGTAAAGACTGGGGCGGACAGGTTATGGATGACTACCTTTCTGCAATTGATGATGTTGCTAAAGAAAGCTATGTCGACAAAAGCCGTTTAGGATGTGTTGGTGCGAGCTACGGTGGATATTCAGTATTTTATTTAGCAGGAATTCACAAAAACCGTTTTAAAACTTTCATCGCTCATGATGGTGTTTTCAATACGGTAAGTATGTTGGGAACTACTGAAGAAGTTTTCTTTAACAACTGGGATTTTGGCGGTGCTTATTGGGAAAAAGACAATGCTGTTGCACAAAAAGCATATACGACTTTTAACCCTGCCACTATGGTTGAAAAATGGAACAAACCTATCTTGATTTTCCAAGGCGGGAAAGATTTCCGTGTGCCAATCGGACAAGGACAAGAGGCGTTTCAAGCGGCACAATTGCGAGGAATTAAAAGCCGATTTGTTTATTTCCCTGAAGAAAATCACTGGGTTTTACAACCTCAAAACGCTCAAGTTTGGCAAGGTGAATTCTTTAAATGGTTAAACGAAACTCTTTAATCTCAAAATAAAAACAAAAAATCAGCCTCAGATATTTATATAATCTGAGGCTGATTTCTTTTTAAGACTGTTTAATTATATAAACATTTGGACTGTTTTTGCTTTTTTGAGATCGAAATTTTGAATAAATTGCAGATAATTCCAATATCTCAAACACTTCCTCAATCTACACCTAAATATTTATGGAGAGTAAAAAAAGTTATACAGCACTAAAAGTCTTATTCAGTTATGTTGCATTACTGGCTTTGGTCGTTACTGTTGGATGGTTTTTATACTCTGAAAATGTAGTCTACAATAAATTGGAAGATAAAATTGCTTTTGAAAAAACTAAAATTTTAAGAGTCAGCAAACTATTTTCAAACGTTTATAAAACAGAAAGTTTAGCGCGAAAAACAATTCAAACCAATTCTGAAAGTGATTTTAAAAATTATCTTATCGAAACGGATTCTTTAAGAGCAAGAATTGATACTTTAAAACAAATTGTTACTACTGAATATCAAAAAGTTCTATTAGACAGCGTTACATATTTATTATCTGAAAAAACAGAAAACATCCGCAAGTTAAAAACTATAAAAAACAAAGCTGATGATGAAGTTTCTGTAAATACTGCAATTGATGAAATCACTAAAATGGAGTTTAAGCTTAGAAAACTGGAGCTTCAGGATTTTAGCAAAAACCCAAATCAATTAGGGAGTTATCAGCGAAATGTACTTCAAAAATATGTAGATTATCTGAACCAAAATATTCCTGATGACAGTACTAATACTTTGAGCAAACAAGCTTCTGATTCTATTTTGGCCAATTCGAAGAAATTGTTGAGTAACGTAAAATTGAAGGCTGAAAAGAAAAAGGAATCTTTAAATTTTGAGGAAAACAAGTTATTAAAAAACGAAATTGCCATTTCTGAGCAACTTAGAAAGGTTCTTCGAATTATCGAAAGAGAGATCATTATTAATTCGATAAAAAACAATTCGCTAAAAGAAAAATCATTACGCAAAGTCAATGAAATTGTGACTGCTTCTGCCATTATAGGATTAATATTGACTATTTTCTTTTCGATTTTAATTGTAAGCGATTACTCAAAATCGCAATTGTATAAGAAACAGCTTGAAATTGCGAATTTTAAAACTAAAAATTTATTAAAAAGCCGAGAGCAGTTAATTTCGACAGTAAGCCATGATTTAAAAACTCCTTTGAGCACCATTGTGGGCTATTCTGAACTTTTGGGTAATTCTGATGTCAACACAAAACAATCTTACTTTATTAAGAACATCAAAAATTCTTCTGAATATATTACACAACTGGTTCAGGACTTATTAGATTTCTCTAAAATTGAAGCTGGAAAAATTACTATCGAAAAGGTTCCTTTTTCTTTAACTGAAATTATTGAAGACACTGCCAAAAGTGTTCAATCTGTTTACGAGCAAAAAAACATTGATTTAATTATAAATGTTGACGAAAAATTAAAAACAAGAATCGTTGGCGATCCGTTTCGATTAAAACAGATTTTAACCAATATTATTGGTAATGCCTTTAAATTTACCGAAGAAGGTTTTATTAAGATCAGCGCATATTGTACTGATGATGAAAACTCTTTTGCAATTACAATTGAAGACACTGGTATTGGAATCGAAAAAGGCAATCAAAAATTAGTTTTTGAAGAGTTTGCACAGGCCAATGAAAACATTGAAAAGAAATACGGCGGTACAGGATTAGGTCTGTCAATCTGCCAAAAAATAATTGCAATTCTTGGTGGAAGTTTAAAACTCGAAAGTACGTTTGGAAAAGGAAGCACATTTAAAATCAAACTTCCTCTGCAGTTTGACAGCAGTACTAATACTGTTGAACAAAACGAAAAGCCAAAACTTGGTTTTACGCAAAAACTAACTTTTATTGTAATTGATGACGATACTAATCTTTTGAATTTAACAAGCGGTGTGCTTCGACAAGAAAAGCATGAAGTTTTATCCTTTAACAGCGCCGTAAAAGCATTGGAAACTATTCAAAATACGCCTTTTGATTTTGTTATTACCGACATTCAGATGCCTGAAATGGATGGTTTTATGTTTTTGAAAAAGCTCCTAACTTCTGAAAAAGGATTGTACAAAAACCAACCTGTTATAGCTTTGACAGGAAGAACAGATTTAGAAGCGTCTGTTTACACCGAAGCTGGATTTACGACGGTAATCAAGAAACCATATTCGCCAAAAGTACTAATAGAAACAATTCAGTCTATCTTGGCTGATGACAGACTTCCAAATACAGAAATAAATGAGCAAGAAGTTGAAGAAACAGCTGCACAATTGTATTCTTTAAAAACGCTAAAAGAGTTTTTGGGTCATGATAATGATGCTTTAAAAGACATTTTAAAAGCTTTCATGGCTAGCAGTAATGAGAATTTTACGGCTCTTGAAAATGCTATTGTAGAAGAAAACATTACAGATATTCGAGCAATCGCTCATCGAATTGCGCCTATGTTCAAACAGATTGAAGCACGAGAAATTGGAGCTATTCTAAAAATACTGGAACAAAATGATCTTGAAATTGAACAGGTAAAAGACATTTATCAGGATCTAAAAATCAAAAGGGATCTGCTGTTTAACGCTTTACAACAAGAAATAGTCTAATCTATATTGTATTGTTTTAATTTATTGTAAAGTGTTTTTCTGGTAATTTTAAGCAGTTTTGCGGCTTCTGATTTATTGTTTTGAGTTCTATTCAGCGCCTGAATAATGGCTTCTTTTTCGTTATCAGATAATGAAAAAGAACCTCCAGTATTTTGCTGCTTTTGAGTCTGAAAGAATTCAGCCGGCAATACATCACTTTTTATAAAATCTCCTTGAGACAAAAGTGTAGCTCGTTTAACGCAATTTTGTAATTCGCGTAAATTACCCGGCCAGTTGTAATTTTGAAATATAGTAACAACTTCTGGAGAAAATCCTATAATATCTTTATTTAACTGCTGATTTGCTTTTTCAAGAAAATAATCCGCAAAAACCATTAAATCTTCATCACGATCTTTTAAAGATGGAGACTGAATGGAGAATTCATTGATTCTATGGTATAAATCTTCTCTAAAATCACCGTTTTTTACTGCCTCACGTAAATCTTCATTTGTAGCAGTAATGATTCGGATATCAACGTTTATTTCTTTATTGCTTCCAACAGGTTTTATTTTTCGCTCTTGAAGTGCGCGTAATAATTGAATTTGATTTTCATAAGAAAGATTTCCTATTTCATCCAAGAAAAGTGTACCTCCGTTTGCGGCTTCAAAATACCCCATTTTATCACTAATTGCTCCCGTAAAAGATCCTTTTAGATGTCCAAAAAATTCACTAGCCGCTAACTCTTTGGGAATAGCTCCGCAATCTACTGCAATAAAATTATTATTCTTTCGATGGCTTTGCTGGTGAATACTTTTGGCAATAATTTCTTTTCCGGTACCGCTTTCGCCGATAATTAAAACAGACATATCTGTAGGACTTACTAATTGAATGTGATCCAATAGTTTTTTTGAAGCAACCGAAATTCCTTTTACAAATTCATTTTCAGTTGATACTGCCTTTTTTACTCGCTTTTTTTCTTTAACAGGTGCTTCATCTTCAAATTCAGATTCAGGAACCTGCAGCGCATTTGTAATGACAAGGAGAACCTCATCTGGATTAAATGGTTTTGAGATATAATCGGCAGCGCCATTCTTTATTGCTTTTACAGCTGTATTTACATCAGAATATCCAGTCATTAATACAACTGGAATTTGAGGATGAGAATTTTTAAATTCAGACATAAGCCCTATGCCGTCAGAATCAGGCAGGCGAAGATCTGTCAAAATTAAATCAAACGATTCAGTTTTAATTGCTGATCTTGCTTCTGCAGCAGAGAATGCTATAGTTACTTCGTATTGTTTTTTTACTAGAAATTTCTCCAGCAGTTTACAAAACGAAATATCATCTTCTATCAATAAAATCTTTGGCATTTGTTTTTAGGGACTTTTTTGCTAAAATAAGACTATTAAAATTGTATTTTCACAAAGTTATGCAAAAAAAAAGAGATTGCACGCTGCAATCTCTTTTCACCAAAAACATAAATCTAATTTCACCTAATTATATTTTCAACCAGTTGCCATTGACATCTGAAAAAACAGTAGCCTTCTGGTCACCAACCGATATTTCTAGTTTGTATTCCTTTTTATCATTAACAAAAGCTTTCTCCAGTTTTGCATTTGGATAAGCGGTTTGCAGAGCGGTTTTTACAGCTGCCGGAACAGCTTCTGAAGTAATCTCGGTATATTCTGTTTGTACCGAAATTGACATTTGTACTTTATTTGAAGTTGTCTCTGCTAAAGCAGGAAGTGACAAACTCGCTAAAATAATAGTTACTGCTAGGGCTGACTTTTTCATAGTGCTCTGTTTTTAATTATTTCTTAATGATATTTCCTGAAGCATCAGTGAAAAAAGTATATTTCTTACCTTCTTTTGAAATTTCAAGCTTGTACTCATTTTTATCGTTTTTGTACGCTTTTTCAAGTTTAGTACCTGGAAAAGATTTCTCGATTGTTGACTTCACTGCTGCCGGAACAGCATCTGCTGTAACTTCAGTGTATCCATCTTGAATGTTTACTGTTTCAATAACAGAAACTGACTGATTCGAAATTGCCGCCTGAGATGTCAAACCTCCTAAAATAAGTGCTGCAGATAAGATTAACTTTTTCATAATGCTTAGTTTTTATGGTTACTTTTTAATAATTTTTCCTGTCGCATCTGTGTACACAGTTGATTTTTCACCTCTAACAGTGATTTCAATTTTGTACTCTTTTTTATCGTTTACAAATGCTTTCTCCAATTTTACACCTGGATAAGCTTCGTCTAAAGATGTTTTGATTGCTGCCGGAACGGCATCAATTTCTTTATACTCATCTTGATAATTTACTGTGTTTACAGCTGATTTTGCCGCAACAGTATTTTCTGCCTGAATTGACAAACTTCCTAAAAGGATAGCTGCCGATAAGATTAACTTTTTCATAATTATATTTTTTTAAAGTTGACTTGACTTATTTTTTGATCCAAGATCCATCAGCGTTAGCATAAAGAGAACCTACTTTGTCTCCTACAGTAACATCTAATTTATACTCTGATTTTGCATTTTTAAAAGCTTTCGAAAGTATTGCATCTGGATACGCTTTTTTAAGAGCGTCTGTTACTGCAGATGGAACTTCTTCAAGTTTAATTTCAGTGTATTCGTCTTGAATTGAAATTGTTTTTACGATTGTATTTGAAATTGGCGAAGTTGAAGCAAATGATGTTAAACCTCCCAAAACGATTGCGGCTGATAAAAATAAATTTTTCATGGTAGTGATATTTTAATATTGTTAATTTAATCTTAGTATTACTAATTCGAATTTTCAAGAGAATACTCTTTAGGGATTATTTTTTAATCCAAGTTCCGTCAGCGTTAGCGAAAAGATTCCCTACTTTTTCTCCTACTGTAACGTCTAATTTGTATTCAGATTTCTCGTTTTTGTATGCTTTTGTAATTACTGCATCTGGATATGCTTTTTTCAAAGCTTCAGTAATAGGAGCTGGAAGCTCTTCTAGTTTAATCTCTGTATATTCGTCTTCAATCGAGATAACTTTTACAATAGTGTTTGTAACTGGACTAGTTGAAGCAAATGAAGTTAAACTTCCTAAAACAATTGCGGCTGATAAAAATAGATTTTTCATAATGTATATATTTAGTAATTAATAGTTGTTTTACACTTTAGATAAAGAAACTATCGTGCCGTAAACCAAATACCAAACCCCAAAGCAGTAAAACCACTTATTATCAGCAGGTTAACACTGAATACACAAAAATACAAAAAATACGAATAGTGTGTAAATCAATTATATAGTGTGTAAAAAGTAAACACTTTTTGTGTTTACTTAACCCTATAACACAACAAAACCCGACAAGTAAACTTATCGGGTTTATGATATAGATTAAAAAAAAAGCTGTCGAAATCGACAGCTTTACTTATTTATTCTTGAATTGGATTCATTTTGAAAGTATCCATAAAAGCAGTTGTGTAATCTCCTGCAATATATTTAGGATCATCCATCAATTGTCTGTGGAAAGGTATTGTAGTTTTTACACCTTCAATAACAAATTCATCCAAAGCTCTTCTCATTTTACTGATCGCCTCTTCACGAGATTGTGCAGTTGTAATTAACTTAGCAATCATTGAATCGTAATTTGGCGGAATGCTATAACCTGAATAAACATGAGTATCTAAACGAACTCCGTGTCCTCCTGGCATATGAAGCGTAGTAATTTTTCCTGGTGAAGGACGAAAATCATTATAAGGATCTTCGGCATTAATACGACATTCAATAGCATGTAATTGTGGTAAATAGTTTTTTCCTGAAATTGGAATTCCGGCAGCAACCATAATTTGCTCACGAATCAAATCGTAATCAATTACTTGTTCCGTAATTGGATGCTCTACCTGAATACGTGTATTCATTTCCATGAAATAGAAATTTCTGTGTTTGTCAACCAAAAATTCTACAGTTCCAGCTCCTTCGTATTTAATGAATTCAGCAGCTTTTACAGCAGCTTCTCCCATTGCAGCACGTAGTTCATCTGTCATGAAAGGTGAAGGTGTTTCTTCAGTAAGTTTTTGGTGACGACGTTGTACAGAACAATCTCTTTCAGAAAGGTGACACGCTTTTCCGTAAGAATCTCCAACAACTTGAATTTCGATATGACGTGGCTCTTCAATAAGTTTTTCCATGTACATTCCGTCATTTCCAAAAGCTGCAGCAGCTTCTTGACGTGCACTTTCCCAAGCTTTTAAAAGTTCATCTTCTTTCCAGATAGCACGCATTCCTTTTCCACCACCACCAGCAGTAGCTTTCATCATAACTGGATAACCAATTTCTTTAGCTATTTTTAGTGCATGTTCGTAAGATTCTAATAATCCATCTGAACCTGGCACACATGGTACTCCTGCCGCTTTCATTGTAGCTTTTGCAGAAGCTTTATCTCCCATTCTGTCGATCATTTCAGGAGCCGCACCAATAAATTTGATTCCATGCTCTTGACAAATTTTTGAGAATTTAGCATTCTCAGAAAGAAAACCGTATCCTGGGTGTATTGCATCTGCATTTGTAATTTCTGCAGCAGCAATAATATTTGACATTTTTAAATACGATAAGTTACTTGGAGGAGGTCCAATACAAACCGCTTCATCAGCAAATTTAACGTGCAAGCTTTCTGCATCTGCTGTAGAGTAAACTGCAACAGTTTTGATTCCCATTTCCTTGCAAGTACGAATTACACGAAGTGCAATTTCTCCTCTATTCGCAATTAATATTTTTTTAAACATCTTATTTTAATTAGATAATTAGACAATTTGATAATTAGATAATTTTAGATGTCTGTATTAATTCTGGCAGATCAATCTAAAATCTAAAATCTAAAATCTAAATTTATTTATGATGGATCTACTAAGAATAAAGGTTGATCAAATTCAACTGGAGACATATCGTCAACAAGAATCTTAACAATTTTTCCTGAAACTTCTGATTCGATTTCGTTGAATAATTTCATTGCTTCAATTACACAAAGAACATCTCCTTTTGCGATAGTGCTTCCTACTTCAGTAAAAACTGGTTTGTCTGGAGATGGTTTTCTATAAAATGTTCCAATAATTGGAGATTTTATCGTTATGAATTTAGAATTTTCAGCTGGAGCTTGTGGCTCAGCCGCTACATTTACAACTACTGGCGCTGTTACTTGCGGTGCAGCTGCTTGTGGTAATGCTGCCTGAGCTGGCAATTGCTGTACATAAGTAGTTTCTGTTACATTTCCTTCTAAAGTTGTTCTGATCGTGATTTTTACATCATCCATTTCTAACTTCACTTCTGCAACTCCCGAATTGGCTACAAATTTGATTAGGTTTTGAATTTCTTTTAAATCCATAATGACTCGTTTTTAGTTTTGATTTATTTTTTATCGTAAGCCCATTTTAGGTAAATAGATCCCCAAGTGAATCCACCGCCAAATGCAGCTAAAATAATATTGTCTCCTTTTTTGAGTTGTTTCTCAAAATCATAAAGTACCAAAGGTAATGTTCCTGAAGTTGTATTACCATATTTTTCAATATTAACTAATACTTTAGACTCTTCTAGTTCAAGTCTTCCTGCAGTTGCATCAATGATGCGTTTGTTTGCCTGATGAGGCACTAACCAATCAACATCTTGATTTGTTAGATTGTTTCTTTTCAAGATCAACTCGCTTGCGTCTGCCATATTGGTTACAGCATATTTAAATACTGTTTTACCATCTTGCATAATATTGTGTTGTCTGTTTTTTACAGTATCTTCTGAAGCTGGGATTAAAGACCCTCCAGCTGGTATTTTAAGAAAATCACGACCTACTCCATCGCTTCTTAAATACTCATCTTGTAAACCTAAGCCTTCATAATTTGGCTCAAATAAAACAGCACCGCCTCCATCACCAAAAATAATGCAAGTTGCTCTGTCTGTATAATCTACAATTGATGACATTTTATCTGCCCCAATTAATAGTACTTTTTTATATCTTCCAGATTGTACATAAGCCGCAGCAGTTGACATTCCGTATAAGAAACTTGAACAAGCTGCTTGCAAATCATAAGCAAATGCATTAGTTGCTCCAATTTCTGTTGCAACATAAACTCCTGTAGAAGCCACCATCATATCTGGTGTTGCTGTTGCCATAATAACCATATCAATTTCTAAAGGATCGATATTAGCTTTTTCGATCAAATCTTGTGCTGCTTTTATAGCAAGGTACGATGTTCCTTTGTCAGCATCTTTAAGAATCCTTCTTTCTTTAATTCCGGTACGAGTGGTAATCCATTCGTCATTGGTTTCTACCATTGTTTCCAACACTTTGTTAGAAAGCACAAAGTCTGGAACGTATCCTCCAACAGCGGTAATTGCGGCTGTGATTGTATTCATTATATTCTATTATTTCCTTTCAAATATTGTTATTTGAAAAATTTTTAAAAGACTTGAAAATTACAAAAAAAATCAAAACGAATTTGCCTGTATTTTCTTAAAAAACGAAAATTATAACCAACAAAAAAAACTCTCACTATGTGAGAGTTCTAGTATAATTTACAAAAACGTATTAAGCAACCGCTTCAGATTTATCGATAACAACTTGCCCTCTGTAGTACATTTTACCTTCATGCCAGTAAGCTCTGTGGTATAAATGTGCTTCTCCAGTAATAGGACATGTAGCGATTTGAGCTACAGTAGCTTTATAATGTGTTCTTCTCTTATCTCTTCTTGTTTTCGAGGTCTTTCTCTTAGGATGTGCCATTTTACTATATTATTTATCCGTTAATAGTTTCTTTAATTTTTCCCAACGCGGGTCAATATCTTCTTCTTGTTTACTCTCTTCCTTTTGTTCTTTTACACTTAATTCATTCAACTTTGTTAAAGCTTCGGTCTGTAAAGTCCCGTCTTTAACGCCTGGATGAATTCGTTTTTGAGGCACTGAAAGCGCTATCATTTCATAAATGTATTGTGCTACATTCACTTCATGCTCTCCATGCGGTAAAATCAACAACTCTTCATTATCATCATTGAATTCATCTCCAAAGCGAACAATCAATTTCATTTTCCCTTTTAAAGGAAGATCAAAATCTTCACTTGTTAGATCACAAGGTACATTTACAGTTCCTTTATGTTTGAATTCTAACTCTAACATGTTGCTTTTCTTTTCGAAAACCAAACTCACTTTAATTTCAGAACTTTGAAACTCTTCATAGTCAAAGTCTTTAAAGAACGTGTTATTTATTTGATACTCAAAATGGTGTTTTCCCAGCTTTAACCCTATAAAAGGAATTAAAAATTCTTTTGTTTTGCTCATTTCAACATCAATTTGTACAATCCGAATATAAAACTACATATCTGAATTGGGGTGCAAAGATATAAAATTATTATAAATCTAATAATCTTATTCACCTTTTTTTGTTTATAACTGTTTTTCTTTTATTTTAAGAGGTTTTTGGCTAATCTCCTCATACTGATTACGCGAGCGAAAAATATCAAGCGCAAGATAAACAGCCTCTTTAAACGAGTTGAAATCTGCCATGTCTTTTCCAGCAATATCATAACCAGTTCCATGATCCGGTGATGTTCTAATTTTATTTAAACCCGCTGTATAATTAACTCCTTTACCAAAAGACAATGTTTTGAACGGAATCAATCCTTGGTCGTGATAAGTCGCTACAACAGCATCATATTTCTCATATTGACCGCTTCCAAAAAATCCATCGGCAGAAAATGGTCCGAAAACCATAGTTCCAGAATCGAATATTTTTTTCAAAACCGGTTTCAAAACTAAATCATCTTCTTTTCCAATCACTCCGCCGTCGCCGCAATGCGGATTTAATCCTAAAACTGCAATTTTTGGTTTTACGATACTAAAGTCTTGAATTAAAGATTTTCTAATTGTTTCAATCTTTCTTGTAATTAATTCTTCTGTTAAATGAGAAGAAACTTCACTTATAGGCACATGATCTGTTAACAAACCTACTCTTAAATTATCCTGAACCATCATCATTAAAGCATTACCTTCTAACTCTTGATCTAGATAATCGGTATGACCTGGGAATTTAAATTCTTCAGATTGAATATTGTATTTATTTATAGGAGCCGTAACAAGCACATCAACCAAACCTTCTTTTAAAGCTTTTGTTGCTGCTACAAATGATTTTATAGCATACTCTCCTATTTTTTCATCATTAGTTCCTAAGTTAATATCAACTCCTTCTCTCCAAAGATTAAACACGTTTACTTTTCCTGGAACAATCTGATCTAATTTATCTATTCCATGAAACTGAACAGTCGAAGTAAAACTTTTTTTAACAAAGGATAGAATTTTAGCATTTGCAAAAATAACCGGTGTACACAATTCCAACATTCGAGAATCCTCAAATGTTTTTAGTATAACTTCGCTTCCAATACCGTTTAAATCTCCAACTGAAATTCCAACAATTATATTTTCTGCTTTTTTATTCATGAGCTCAGCTTATTTATTACTAATTTTGATGTGCAAATTTAGTAAAATAAAACCACAATGTTCACAGGAATTATAGAAACCCTAGGAAGGATTCACGAAATACAAAAAGACAAAAACAACTTACATGTAACTGTCGACTCTTCTATTACAAACGAATTAAAGATTGACCAAAGTGTTTCGCACAACGGAATCTGTCTTACAGTAGTCGCTATAAAAGATTCATTTTATACGGTTACTGCAATTGAAGAAACTATTTTAAAGACCAATATTGGCGATTGGAAGGTTAATGATATTGTAAATCTAGAAAGAGGCATGAAACTTGGCGACCGTCTTGACGGACATATCGTACAAGGTCACGTTGACCAAACTGGTACATGCACAAAAATTGAAGAGGCTAACGGAAGTTGGAATTACACTTTCGATTACGACGCAAATCTTAGCAATATTACAATCGAAAAAGGTTCTATAACAGTAAACGGAGTTAGTCTGACGGTTGTAAATTCTAAAACCAACGAATTCAGTGTTTCTATTATTCCTTATACTTTTGAAAATACAAATTTCAAAAATTTCAAGGTTGGTTCTAAAATAAATTTAGAGTTTGATGTTGTTGGAAAATACATTTCAAGACTTTATTCAATAAACAAATAGTTTTAGAAAAAATTCAAAACGAAAAAGCTTCAAATTAAATTGAAGCTTTTTTTGTTTTATTTCGATATATAATTGTTATTCCTAGAATTAATCCGCTTGCAATTAAAAAAGAAAGATCCTCATTAATTGGCACTTTTGTTGGCGGCGGAGGCTTAGCATCTCCAGCACGCGGCGGAGGTGGCATCTCCTCTGCCAATATATATATCGGGTTAAATACTATCAAAAAAAAGACCAGCCAAACAGTTCTTACAATTCTCATAAATTTCAAATTTCATTGCCAAAAAGCAATCTTTTACAAAAAAGCAACATTGATAAGCCAAAACAGTCCCACCTATCCAATAAATTTATATATAATATAATTCTTACATCAAATATATGCGTATTTTATAAAAAACACAAAATTTCCCAACTGTTTTCCTTTTAGATCTTTTAAAACACTTTTTAGCATCATGAAACTTAAAAACTTCCCACAGAATAAAGTTTCAAAAAACACATCTACTTTAAATAAGTCAGAAAGAACTGTAAAGTACGAGATTGAAAAATAAAATACGTTTTCTTTTTAAGCCCTGACCATCATCAACTATACTCTAATTAATATATTTGCAAGAAATAATACAGAATAAAAAGCGCAAGACATCATTCCTTTAGCCAAACAAATAATGGAGAATAAATTTACAGTTGGAAGTTTGTACGCAGGTGTAGGCGGCATATGTCTAGGCTTTAAGAAAGCTGGTTTTAATCTAAAATGGGCCAATGAATTTGACAAACATGCATGCAAAACTTACAAATCAAATTTCGAACACAATTTAATTGAAGGAGATGTAATGAACTTAAATTTAAGTTCTCTTGAAAAAATAGATATTTTAACAGCTGGATTTCCCTGCCAGCCTTTTTCGCTTGCGGGACACAGAAAAGGTTTTGAGGACAGAAGGGGAAATCATTTTTTTAAAATCCTTGATTTTATTGACGAAATGAGACCTAAGGTTGTTTTCCTTGAAAACGTTAAGAACTTAAGAGGACATGACAATGGCAATACTCTTAAGGTTATCGAAAGCGAAATAAAAAAACGAAACTACACGTTTGACAGCGCTATTTTAAACACTAAAGATTTTGGGAACACACCTCATAACAGGGAAAGGCTTTTTATGGTTGCTTTTGACAAAAACTTTGTCAATAACAAAAAGTTTAGATTTGAGTTTCCCAAAAAAGAAAATCTGACTACCACAGTAAAAGATTTAATTCTTACCGAAAAAGTACCGGATAAGTTTTATTATGGCGAAGATAAATACATGTACAATACGCTAAAAGAATCTATTGTCGATAAAGGCAAAATTTATCAATTCAGGAGACATTATGTTAGAGAAAACAAAGCTGGTTTATGCCCAACTTTGACTGCAAACATGGGAACTGGCGGACATAATGTTCCAATTATTATAACAGATCATGGATTTCGAAAACTAACGCCTCGTGAATGTTTTAGATTTCAAGGTTTTCCAGACAGCTTTAAACTTCCTTCTATTTCAAATTCTAACTTATACAAACAAGCAGGAAATTCGGTAAGCATGCCTGTTATTGAAAGATTAGCCAATGAGATTTCTAAAGTTATCGAAAAAGTCGAAAAGAAGAAAAACGCCTAAACCCTATTTCTCTTGGCTTTTGATCTTTGAATTTTCTATTTCTCCTTGAATTTTCAGTAAACAAGTATCTAGTTCTTTCTGAATTTCTTTACTCCAAAAACGTATTACTTTCCATTCTTCTGAAATTAAATAAGCATTAACCTCAGCATCGCGTTTCCTATTTCGTTCAATTTTAGGAATCCAATATTCACGATTCGACTTAATATGTTCTTGATTTAAGTCCCAATCTTTACCGTGAAAAAATTCGCTGTCTATAAAAATGGCAATTTTATACTTTGCAAAAGTCAAATCAGGCTTACCAAATACCTTTTTATTATTCTTTCGATACCTATAGCCTAGCCGCCATAAAGCCTTTGCAATTCTAACTTCGTCTTTGGTTGCGGTGCTTTTTATAGCCTGCATATTTTTTCTCCGTTGTTCAGGCGTTAAATTATCCATTGTCTTGTCCTGATTAAATTTGTCTTTGCAGTATAAATTTAATTCATTTTTAATTAAACAATGAAATTTCAATGACTTACCTAAAAGCCCAAAAACAAAAAAAAGCCTTTACATTGCTGTAAAGGCTTTGTGTTTCATTAAACAACTATAATTCTTTCTTTTGTAATTTCATCACTCTCTTTTTATCTAACTTTTTAATCATCATTCAAATAAAAAAATTAGATACTTCAAAATTACACAATATGATAAAAATTAATTTTCTATTTTAAATTTAATAAAGTCAAGCCATGATTTAATTTCTTCATATCCTCCAATTTCTTTTAATCTAGCTGTTGTCATTTTCTGAACAGCACTATTATTCAATTCACTCTTAACTTTAGAATCACTACTTCTAGAATACCTTACCCTTTTTAATTCGCTAATTAGTGGTTTTAAATAATTTTCTTCAGTGTTAATATGATCATAATTAATTTTATCATCAAGATATTCTTCATATACATCAAAATGCTCCTCTATAGCCTGAGGGTGAAGATAATTTTCCATCATCAATTTTACTGTCACAGCAGAATCACTGTTATCATCCTCTTTCATCTTATTCGCAAATTCTACATATTTCCCATCTTCGTCACGGTCTACTATTAAATATTCAAATACATTAAGCCTCTTGAAATATCTATTCTCAACATGATGCTTAAGATTTCCACCTCCAAGTATATTAAATATTAAAGTCCCTTTTTCTTCTTCTTGTTTTAAACAAATAATAGAGGGATCTTCTGAATTTAATATTTTACTAATATGAATTAAATAAGAAATATCATTAGGACCTTCAACGCTCAAAATAATTTTGACAGTCTTAGAAGGATCTGGTAAAATACCTAATGTTTGAATAATTTTATTCAAAATTTCAACATTATCCGTACCATCTTTATTGACCCCACTTTCTTACTAAAATTTTACCTTCTTCTTTAATATAAATATAGCGCAAAGAGTGTTTTGGAATTAACTGAGCTAAATTTGAATTATGTGTTGTAAATAAAACTTTGAGAATTATCCGATTGAGAAAGTTCTATAAGTGATTTGATAATTAAAAGTTGATGATTAGGGTGCTGTGAAGTTTCTGGCTCTTCTAAAGCATAAATTACATTTGGGGAATTACTATTTTCAAATCTAGCCTTATCAATTTGAGCTCTGAAAAAACTTAACAACACAAGTCTTCTAATACCACTACCTCTATTATTTAAAGGAATTCCTAACTCATTTTCTAAGTTTAGTTTAAAAATCGTATTCCAAGCAGGTTCTTTTGAAAAGGTCGATTTCAAATTTTGTGCAAGCTGCTCATCAATTTCTTTCAATTTTTCAACAATTCTATCGGCTTCTTTGGTGGAATCTTCTTTTACTCTCTCTTTAATAATTTCCAGCATAGCAAAAATCTCCTCGTCTTTTAAAACCTTTGAAATTACTGTTTTCATAGGATTTTGAACATCTTCATCTCCATCAGTCAACTCCTTATCTACTTTAAAAAGTGAATAAATGGGCAAATACTTCTGTAAACTTGCATATATTTTTTTTCTATTATCCTCCGCATTCAAACCTCCTTCAACTTGAATTTCTTGCAAAGCTATTGCCGACGGAAATTGACTTCTTATTGCTTGTCTAATTTCCTTATTTACTCTTTTATTCACATCTTCCAAATCAACTTGTAGTGTTCCAGCCATCACTTTTAATGACGGAAGCTTCAAATTGAGTAGTTCACTAACCTCAGGTGCAGTGGGATGCATACATTTAATAAAAATCTTTTCAGTTAATGTCGGATTAGAATATCTTTTAATAATCTCTAAATCGCCATCATCATTTAATAAAAATTCTTCTTTAAATGACGTCTTTGCAGTATCATCTAAAATTACTTCATCAGGAAGATTATCAAAAACACATACAAGTTCCATAGGACCTACCGAACCTATCCGAATATCTAACTTGGATGGTTTAGAATTAAAAAAAATGTCCAAAGCCTCCAAAATAGTAGATTTTCCAATATCATTTTTTCCAATAAAAGCATTCAAGTGATCAAACTCAATTTCTAAATTGTCATAACAACGAAAATTTTTTAAAATAATTTTTTTTAAGTTCATAAGTTAGGCTAGGTAAAAAGTTAATATAATAAATTAAGATTAAAAAAATGAATTTCCAACAAACCTATAGTTTATAATACCAAATAAAATCAGTCATCATTAATATCCTTATCGCCACAATTTTAATCCTATAATTAACAACTATTCTTAAATTCTAAAACATCTATACAAGATGTTTTCTAAAATTAATATACTCGAAATGTAAATAAAAAAACCTACAAGAATTACAACTTACAAACATTTATATTAATTGCGGCCTAAAAACAAAAAAGCCTTTACATTGCTGTAAAGGCTTTCTATTTCTAAATAAGTGGTCCCACCTGGGCTCGAACCAGGGACCACCTGATTATGAGTCAGGTGCTCTAACCAGCTGAGCTATAGGACCGGTTTAGAGGATGCAATATTACTACTATTTTTCATTCACTCCAAATATTTTAAGACATGATTTGCATTTAATTTTAATTCAAAGCCCATGTTTTAAAAACAAGATTGATTTTCAAGACATTATTGAGAATAAAAAAAGTATCTTTTTTTATCTAATTTCCTGACAAAGCTCAACCAAAACGCCATTTGTATTCTTTGGATGCAGAAAAACCACCAATTTATTATCAGCTCCTTTCTTCGGAACTTCATTTATCAATACGAAACCTTCCTCTTTTAGTCGTGAAATCTCGGCATGAATATCTTCAACATCAAAAGCGATGTGATGAATTCCTTCACCTTTTTTTTCTAAAAATTTTGCAATCGGGCTTTCTGGATTCGTCGCCATCAAAAGTTCGATTTTGTTCGTTCCAGTTTGAAAGAAAGAAGTTAAAACGCCTTCACTTTCTACCGTTTCTTCTTTGTACGATGGAACGCCCAATAGTTTCTCGAACAATACATTTGCATCGTCCATATTTTTTACGGCAATTCCAATATGTTCTATTTTATTTACCATCTTATTTTAATTGAGTTACATAAGTATTAAAATAACCACATTCTGCAATTACATCCTGATAATATTTAGTATCCGAATATTCTTTTTGCAGTGTTTTAAATCCATTCCAAGCGATAAAGTTTATTTTATCGTCATTGGCATCCCACCAATATCTAACACTATTGTATTTTGTATTATAATATTCGTTTCGTTCACATTTCGAGATTAAATATACACATTTTGCTTTCTGCTCCTTTGTAGATGCTGCCTGTAATGCTTTTTGGTAATACATTTTAGAAACACTGCAATCTGTAATCATCTTTTTCATAGAATCTCTAAACGAATATGGACTTGAACCATAACCTACAATAGTAATTTCGTAAAAAGTTCTTCCATTTCCAAAATGCGAAATATTATAAAATGCATTTCCTAATAATAAACTATTGGTATAAACATCTTCGTTTTTAGCCAGTTTATCCTGCATTTCTTTTATTGTATTTAAGAAATCCAATTGTGTATATTTTCTTTTTTGATAAGCGGCGTGATCGCAATCGTGACAATCTTTTATGCTTCCGTTAAACGGATTTCCTAAAAATTTAGAGTTTTGAACTGAATCTGTCTGCTTTAAAAATTCAATTGCTTCTGGAATTTTGTTTTTGAAAGTTGCCTGAACTGCCTGAAAATTATTAATATCTTTTAATTTCAAACTATAAATTCCCGCACCAATATTCTCGATTTCAGTTTTATTAGACTTAGACAAAAACGTTTTTATTCCTTGTAAATTCTTCTCGTCATCATAAAAAGCATTTCCATCATTCCAATAGCTGTAACGAGATTCGCCAAAAATCTCAGCTAAAACTAGATTTCCTTTTTCTCTATAAAGCGTAGACAAATAACTTCTGCTCCATGAAGAAGCATTTTGATAACGAAATTCTTGTCCTTTATAGTTTTTTGGAAGTTCGTAATACAACCAATTCAAATCCGCTAGAATTGTTTTCTCGTTTTTATCCGTTAGTTTATCAATTTTGCTTAAGTTATTTACAAAACGCAATAAACGAAGCTGCATTCCTGCCAATTCCGTTTTTGGAAGCGTTTTTACCGCTTTATCAAAATTCTTATCCGCATTTGTATAATCCCCTTTTAAAGTCTGTAAATACCCAAGCGACAAATCCCATAAATAAGGTCTATCTGTATTTCCTGCTGCCGAAATTTTAGCAATTAAATCCAGCGCTTTTTTATCAACCTTAACTTGATTTTCTGTTTTATTTTCCGCAACAGTCAACTTTTTTACGGGCTGGTTTTCTCCGCCATCCTTCTGAAACGAGTTATTTATAGACTGTTCAAGTCCGTTTACCAATCTAGTCGCCAAATAATTTAAATGTTCACTTTTTGGATCTAATTCGCAAATTTTCTCGATTGCCTGTTTTTCATCTTTATAATAGCCGTGAATAGCCCAAAGTGCCGCTTTCTCTTTATTAGTCTTTGCCATTGTCAGCGCTTTATTCCAGTCTGTTTCATTTTTTGGAGCAAAACTATAGGCTGTTACGACTCTTAATTCAGGACATTTATCAAAAACCTGTGCATACAAATAGTTCGAAACGGCATATTTTCCTTGTTTATGATTAATTCCGGCAACGTATGAAAGTGCGCGGTAATACAACGTGTTTTTAGGAACTGAGCTTTCTGTCTTATTAAAAAACTCAATTGCTTTTTGCTTATTATTACTGTAAAAACGAGCTTTCATAGTAAGAAACCAATATCTGTTTTTTAAGAACGGATCAGACAAAGTATTGTAAACATTCTCGATTGACTGAATCATTTTAGCATCATTGAACGTTTTTGCCACAACGGGATCGTAACTCCAATGATCTTCACTAATTGAAACAGTTTCTATTTTTTGTGCCAAATACAAAAACTCAACAAAGTTTTTTACTTTTTCATCTTTCAATGGCATCTTTTTTCCCCATTTTAAAGACGAAGCATTTTCTTTTTTGGCTTTATAATACACATGAAGATCTGTGATTTCTTCCTTATTCTTAATCTTATTTTTATTATCTGAATAATAATTTGGCTTCTCATCACCAATTAAAAAATAATTTACTGTCGTAGTATCTATTTTTCCTTTAAGATAAGCTGCCCAATCTGATTTTATGTCTTTATTGAAACGTGAATTATGCTGGGTATCAAAACCAATTCCGTAGAAAATACCGCCTGACAAAAAAAGCGGCGAATAGGATTTATCTGCAAAAGTTTCTGGAGTAAAATTGGAGTTATAAGCCCCAAAATAATCCCAATCACCATCTGCGCAAGCATAAATTATTCCATATGCAAAAAGGAAAGCCGCACTAAAACCAAGAAATAACTTGCTTAAAAATATTCTTCTCATAATTGTTTAAATTGAATTCGTCTAAATCGTAAAATATAATTTCTTTTGGAGACTGCGCTTTATTATCGTCTAAATCTTCAGCCATTTCTTTTAAATCTTCGGGAGAAATTGTCTCTGTTTTCAGCAGATCATTTTCTTCGTAGTAAACACCGTTTTTGTAATTAGATTGTTTTACTCTAAAAAATATAGAACTAATCTGCTCGAAGTTTTTATCTTTTTTGAGTTCGCTGACATTTAATTTCGAACGCAAACCTAAAACTTTTTGATTCCTGATATGAATTGCCCACGAATAAATAGGAAGTGCATAATCGAGATGCAGCGGATATTTCTTTAAACTTTTAAGATATTTCTCAGAGATTTTTCGACTGTAAATAGAGTTTAATGAATCTGGCGCTATACTTCCCATATTATAAAACATCAAAACACCGTTATCAACATTCGGAATTTTAGTTTTCTTAAAGTATTTCACTTGATGAAGTCTGATTGTGGCCGAGAGTTTTTTCTTTGAAAGCTTTTTTACCTGCTCAATAAACTTCAGATAATTGTCTTTGCTGTTTAATGTCCAATCGCAGTCAATTTGAATTTCGGTACAATTAATTTTATTCTTGCTGTTGATTTCGGTAATTAAATGAATGGTCTTTTTTGCAAGATCTTCAACATCTAAATACTTCTCAAGCATTACTTTATTTTGGATAAAAACAACTGGAACAATTTCAAATTCCTGCACATTTTCATAAAAATGAACCGGACTTACGGGAAATGGCTTTTGGGTTTGAGGATCAAGTCCGATGTCAAAATATCGAACATAAAGTTTATGAACCTCATTGTCTTTGAGAGCGGTTCTTTCTGTTTCAGAAAATTTTAGATTAGTTTTCCAATAATAAAAAGAAATTATCGGCTGCTCATTTTTGCTGCACGCAGTCAGAAAAAGAAGTAACAAAACCCAAAAAAATCTTTTAACCAAAACGAAGTGATATTATATTTAGGATCAAAAGTAAGAAATTATCTAGTATCAGAGGTTTTAAATTCTAAAAAATACGAAAATATCTACGATGCTAAATCCTAATAAATGGCCAAAAAATTTCAATTAAAGCAAATATAATTGTTATTTTGTGCAATCAAATTTAAAGACCGCTATGTTTAAAAGCAAACTCAAATATATTTCATTTTTACTGGTATTATTAATGGTGAGCTGCGCCAAAAGAGGCAATATTACTGGCGGATTAAAGGATACTCTGGCTCCTATTTTAATATCCAGCACTCCTAAAAACTTAACTACAGATTTTCAGGGAAACGAGATTACACTGGTATTTGATGAATATGTTAAATTAAAAAACCTCAACAAACAGCTTATTATTTCTCCTCCAATGAAATATGAGCCGCAGATTACGCCTGTTGGTGTGAGTAAATTTTTAAAAATAAAACTTAGAGATACTTTACAGCCCAATACTACTTACAGCTTAAATTTTGGACAAAGTATTACTGATAATAACGAAGGAAATCCGCTGAACCAGTTTAAATACATTTTTTCAACCGGCGCTTATATCGATTCGCTTACTCTTGGCGGAAAAATTAAAGATGCTTACGCAAAAAATGTAGATAATTTTGTTTCGGTGATGCTTTATGAAGCAAACGACAAATACAAAGATTCTGTTATTTACAAAGAATTTCCGCGATACATTACCAATACTTTAGACAGTATGAGAACTTTTAAATTTGAAAATTTAAAAGCTGGAAAATACTTATTAGTTGCCCTAAAGGATAAAGGAAGCAATAATAAATTTAATCCAAAAGACGATAAAATTGGATTTATAAAACATTTTATTACGGTACCAAATGATACTATTTTTGAGTTAGAATTATTTAAGGAAACATTGCCATTAAAGGCTTTTAAACCAATTCAAGCTTCTGGAAACAGACTGCTTCTTCCGTATGAAGGAACACAGAATTTTAAAAATTCAAAGCCAAAAATTGTACTCAAAAACAATGGACAGATTCTGGAAACTATAGTAACACAATTTCCTAAAAAAGATTCGCTGCAAGTTTGGTACAAACCTTTAAAAGCTGATTCATTGTCGTTGGAAGTGAGTAATGACAAGTACAATAAAAAATTCACTTTTAAGGTTAAGGATCAGAAAAAAGACACTTTAAATATTAAAGCGGTTCAAAACGGTGTGCTTAATTTTAGAGAAAAATTTACGTTAGAAACTGAAACGCCGCTGGTAAAATTTGACAAAACAAAAATTAGACTGGTCAATAAAGATTCCACTGCAATTGATTTTACTACAGAATACGACGAGTTTGAACAGAAACTGTACGTTGATTTCAAGAAAGAGCCTTTGCAAAAATATAATTTTACATTTTTCCCGGGCGCGTTAACTGATTTCTATGACAAAACAAACGATACATTATCGTATAAGTTAACTACAAAGGAATTTGAAGATTACGGCAATCTGGTTTTGAATTTACAAAACGTAAAACGCTTTCCTATAATTGTTGAAATCACCAATAAAAAAGGCGATAATGTATATGCTTCTGAATATTCTGAAGGCAATACAAAAATTGAATTCAACTTACTGCTTCCAGAAGAATTTACGGTTAGAGTTATCTATGATGATAATAAAAACAAGATGTACGACACGGGTAGTTTCTTAAACAAAACGTATGCTGAAGAGGTGTTTTATTATCAAAAAGGTGTAGATGTTCGATCGAATTGGGATGTTGATCAATCTATCGATTTAAATATTCCTTATAATCCTGAAGTCGAGAAAAAAGACGATGATTTAAAGAGAAAGAAGGAAGAGAAAAAACGGAAAGCTTTTTAATTCTTAATTCAATCGGATAAAAAATGGATAATGAATTAATCGAAAGTAAAAACTGGTTTCAATCAAACTGGAAATGGATTATTCCTTTAGTTCTTTCATTGGTTCTAATCTCTGGCTATTTACTCTCAAGCTCGGACGAAAACATAATGGATTTTGCTCAGGCATATAATGATACTGCATTGTATGAAAAGGCAATAGAAAAAGCCAATTCAAACAAAAGAGTTTTAGAAACTGTTGGAGAAATTCAGCCAATCGACAAATTAGCAATTCTAGAAGGTAACACGATTTATACGGACAACAATACTTCGGTTGTATTATCGATCAGAATTAAAGGCACAAAAAGCAAGGGAAAATTAGATATTACGGCTAAAAAAATGGGTTCAGAATGGGAATATAAAAAGATTCTTGTTCGCTGTAAAAATCCAAAAGAAGAAATTACGGTTGTTGGTTCCAATTAAAAACATCTTGTTTCTTAAGCAAATTCAGAAGTAAGCGGACTTTTAACCGAAAATTCACTATCTAGATAAACATAACCTGTGGTTTCAACCACAGGGATACGGATTATGATTGTGTACCCGTGGTTGAAACCACGGGCTATATTTTTAATATTATGAATAGAAAATCTTTGCGGAGTTACCTGCGAAGTGTTATGCTTAATTTTTCCAGCTCCACAGTTTTTCTTGTTGATCCTAGATTACTTAAGATTGTTTATTTTAAATTTAAAAATTATTCTAAAAAAATGAAAAACCCATTTTCCAGTAAAAACAGAAGAGTTATTCAGAAGTAAGGCGATCAAAAGCCACCGTTTGCAACACAGTTTTTAATTCTGAACGTGCATTCTTAATCAAGATTGATTTTAAAACTGTCTTTATCGTTTAAAAAAGCAAACTTTTTTCGAGCTTCCAGCATTGTATTTTTATCTAGTTCAAGAATAAAAACATCTTCTGTTTCCTGCGGTTCTAAAATATAATTTCCTAAAAAATCTATTACTTGCGAATGTCCAATATGCTCAAAATTATTGGCATCAAGCCCAATTCTGTTCACTCCAACTACATAACTTAAATTTTCGATGGCACGTGCTTTTAGCAAAGTGTCCCAAGCATTTGTGCGTACTTTTGGCCAATTGGCAACATACAAAAGCAAATCATAATTCTCGACATTTCGAACAAACACTGGAAATCTCAAATCATAACAAACCTGCAGACAAATTTTCCAATCGAGATAATCAACAATTACTTTTTGAGTTCCTGCTGTATAAAATTCATCTTCACCAGCTAACGTAAACAAATGTCGTTTGTCGTAAAACTGAATTTCACCTGACGGAAAAACAAACAGCATTCGGTTATAATACTTTTCATTTTCAACAATAACTAAACTTCCCACAACTGCACTGCTTTTAGCTTTCGCCATAGCTTTCATCCACAACACAGTTTCTCCCTGCATCGTTTCGGCAACTGCAGAAGGATTCATTGTAAAACCAGTCGAAAACATTTCTGGAAGAACAATAAGATTTACTTCAGAATCGAGCGAGTTTATTTTCGCTTCAAAGCGTTTTCTGTTTTCAGAAGCATTTTCCCAATAAAGATCGGATTGAATTAGTGCTGTTTTCATATCTCAAAAATACGAATTTTCAGCTAAAAAAGATTTCCTTCTAAAAAAGTCTTCGTTGCAAAATTTTCTCAAACAGCCTTTTAAAACTGCACTTTTTTTGGAAAACAAAAATACATCAGGAAAAAAATATGCAAAAAAAATGCATTTCTTGCAAAAAAAATGCAAATGTGAAAAATAAATATATATATTTGATCGCCAATAAAAACCAAAAAAAAACGTGAAAACCAAAAAATTATGAAAACAAAGTTAATTTCATTAGTGTTTATTGGGGGGATAATCTTCTCAGCAAACGCGAAAGAGACTGCAATTAAAAAACATCTTTTTGAGCAACAAAGCAGTCAGGTTGAAATTTCAGGCCAAGTAATTGGTCAGGATGATGGAATGCCAATTGCAGGTGCAACAATTTATGCTAAAGGCAATAAAAAAAACGCATCTATTACTGATGAAACAGGAAAATTCAAATTAAATGTGCCAGAAAACGAAACTCATATTATCGTTTCTTACATGGGTTACACAACTTTAGAATATGAATTAAATGCAGCTAAAGATTTAGTTATACGTTTAAAACCTGCAGAAAATGTTTTAGATCAGGTTTTAGTAACCGCATTAGGGGTTAAAAAAAGCAGTAAAGCCGTTGCTTATGCGGTAACTGAATTAAAAGGAACTGAATTTACAAAGGCTAAAGAAACCAATATTTCGAATGCTTTAGTTGGAAAAATTGCCGGTGTAAACGTAAGCAGCACTGCAACGGGACCAAACGGTTCAACAAGGGTTGTTATTAGAGGAAATGGTTCCTTAAACGGAAACAACCAGCCGATGTATGTGGTAAACGACTTGCCTATTGACAATACGCAGCTTAATTTACCTGGAATTGGAAATGGTGCGGGACAAACCAGAATAAATGTTGACCGAGGTGACGGAACTGCTGTTATAAATCCTGACGATATTAAAACTATTACGGTTCTTAAAGGTGGAACGGCAGCGGCATTATACGGTGCAAATGCTGCAAATGGTGTCATCTTGATTCAGACAAAAAGAGGTTCGATTCAAAAAGGAATTGGAGTTGAATACAATACTTCTTTTACTTTTGAAACGCCTTCAATCATACCAGATTGGCAATACGAATATGGTTCTGGAGATGCCAATAAAAAACCAACTACTAAGGCAGAAGCAATAAATTATGGCCGCTGGTCTTGGGGAGCAAAAATGGACGGAACTGACGTTATTCAATTTGACGGAGTAAAAAGACCATACAGCCCTCAAAAAAATAACATCAAGAATTTCTACGAAACGGGAACAACTTTTATCAATTCGATAGCTTTATCCGGCGGAACTGAAAAAGCAACAGGACGTCTTTCATTTTCTAATATGGACAATCAATCTGTTGTGCCAAACTCTGGTTTTAACCGTAAAAGCGTAAATATTGCGAGCAATGTAAACTTAACGGATTGGTTAAAATTTGATGTGGTAGCGCAATACAATTTAGAAAAAAACAACAATAGAGTTACGGTTTCAGATGCTGAGGCAAACCCTAACTGGGGAACTTATATGATTGCCAACACGGTTGACATTAGAAATCTTGCTCCAGGTTATGATGAAAATGGTATTGAAGAAGCTTGGAACCCAGTTGCAATTGCTACGAACCCTTATTTTGTTGTCAATAAAATAAAAAACAACGATACTAAAAACCGTTTTATAGGTATGTTGAATGTAAAACTGAACTTCACTCCTGAATTATTCCTTCAAGGTAGAATTGGTCAAGATTTTACAAACTATGATTTCTTTGGATACATCCCAAAAACAACTTTAAACAATCCTGTTGGATATGCACAAGGTTCAAAAATGAAATTGTCTAATTTGAATTCTGAAGCTATTCTTAATTATACTAAGAAAAACATTTACAACAATTTCTCTTTAAATGCATTAGTGGGTGTAAACTCTCGTACTACTTTGAGAGATGAAACAAGAATTGAAGGTTCTGGTTTTGTATTGGATGATTTTTATGCACTAAGCAACTTAGGTACAATTACATACAGCTATCCTTACGGAAAAACAAAAACAAACTCTGTTTATGGCGCTGTAGATTTAGATTATAAAAATGTTGTGTTTTTAAACTTTACAGGTCGTCAAGATTGGTTCTCGACACTTTCACCAGACAATAACTCTGTATTTTATCCATCAGTTGGAACAAGTATTATAGTTTCTGACATTGTAAAAATGCCTGAATTTATTTCATTTGCAAAACTTAGAAGTTCATGGGCTCAAGTAGGAGGAGCAACACCAGATCCTTATGCATTAAACCAATCTTACTCAATGGTTCAAGGCGGACATAATGGCGAACAGCTGCAAACACCTACAAGCAACAGAGTTCCAAATTCAACTTTAAGCCCTTTAACTTCAACAACAATTGAGGTTGGAACTGATTTAGGTTTTTTCAACAATCGCTTAAATCTAGATTTTGCATGGTACAATCGTTCAACTACAAACGACATTGTCGAGACTACAATTTCAACGGGTTCAGGAGCAAACAGTGCTTTATTAAACCTTGGAAAAATGAGAAATAAAGGGATTGAATTTTTGCTAAGCGGTAAAATAATTAACTCTCGTAATTTTTCATGGGATGCAAGTTTCAACGGTTCTTACAATGAGAACAAAGTTGAAGCACTTACAGATGGACTAAACTCTATAACGATGGCAACTTCTGTAAACGGTTATGCAACTATTACAAGCGATGTTGGACATCCTTACAGCACAATAAAAGGATACAGACCGCTTAAAGATGCAAACGGAAATACGGTATATACTTTAAGCGGAGGTTCGGCTGCAATTGCAAGAGGACCACTTGAAATATTAGGAGAAGGTGTACATCCTTGGACAGCTGGTATTACGAACGAATTCAAATACAAAAACGTATCATTCAGCTTTTTAATTGATGGTAAATTCGGCGGAAGCTTATACTCTGGAACTGATTTGTACGGAACGCGTATGGGATTAACTAAATTGACTCTTGAAGGTCGTGAAAACGGATTGCCTATTAAAGGTGTTGACACAAACGGAAATCCTGTTGATATGGTAATCGCTCCAGAAAACTTGAGATATTACTATGATGGTTTAAAAAGTATTTCATCAACATTTATCTATGATGCAAGCTTTATAAAATTACGTCAAATAATATTAGGCTATACATTACCAGTTGATAAAATAAGAGGTTTATCAAAACTTCAAGGAGCTTCGATCTCATTTATTGCAAGAAACTTGTTTATTCTTTACAAGAAAACGCCAAACGTAGATCCTGAATCTGTATTCAGCGCAGGAAATGCACAAGGTGTAGAACAATTTGGAGTGCCAAAAACCAGAAGTTTCGGTTTAAGTTTAAATATCAAATTTTAAACTCATTTTATCTCTAATTTTTAAATTAAAAGACATGAAAAAGATAACCCTTTTATATATAGCAGGTATCCTTTTAGGAAGCATGACAGCCTGTACGGAAGATTTTGAAGAAATCAATTCCAACCCAAATGCCGTTGAAAAACCAAATCCGAATTTCATTTTCAGCAGAGCACAGCTGGACGGCTTGGCAAACAACTATTTTTTCACCAACATACTGCAATGCGGCGGAATGTTACAGCATTATGCTACTTACAAAGAAGCTTCGGGTGTTGGAGACAAATACTTAAATAATGAAGTGTATTACTCGGCGTATTTCAATCAAGCCTACCCTACGGCATTAAACGAAACAGAAATTGTAATTAACACTGTAAAAAGCAATCCGAACGACAGTAATAAACTTAATATTGCTAGAATCTGGAAAGCCTTCTTGTATCATAAAATTACCGATTTGTATGGAGACGTTCCGTATACAGAAGCAGCAAAAGCAAATAGTGCAAATGTTTTTCTTCCAAAATACGATTCACAAGAATTCATATACAAAGATTTGTTGAAAGAACTTGACGAAGCTGCTATTGCATTAGATCCTGCTAAACCAAGTTTTGGCAAGGCCGATTTTATTTACGCTGGAGATGTTGCAAAATGGAAAAAATTCTCTTATTCATTAATGCTTCGCTTAGGATTAAGATTATCTAAAGTTGATCCTGCTTTATCTAAAACATGGGTAACCAAAGCGATTGCCGGCGGAGTAATTTTAAATGGCGGCGACAACGCAATTATGACATATAAAGAGGGGCCAAACAACTTTAACCGAAATCCAGTTGGTTTTGATTCTAGAAGTGAAGATTATTCAGCTGGATCGTATGGAAAAACAAACCGTGAAGGCGGTAAGCTGGCTAAAACATTTATTGATTTACTAAAAAACACTGCCGATCCTAGAATTAGTGTTTACTCTGGAGTATGGCAGGGAACTGTACAAAATACAAGTGCTGCGGTACAAAAAGGTTTTCCTAACGGAATAAAAACGGCTCCATCACCAGAAGAACAACAAACTTATTCTGAACCAAATCAAAATACCATTTTAAAATACGATGCGCCGCTTGTACTTATAAGCAATGCCGAAACAAACTTGTATTTAGCAGAAGCTGCTGCAAGAGGCTGGTATACGAGTGAAACGGATAAAGATTTATATGAAAAAGGCGTAAAAGCATCTTTCGCAAACATGGGAATTTATGGCAGCTCGTATGCAATTGCAGACGCAACACCTTACTTAACTGCAAATCCGTATAATGCTTCAGGATCATTTGACGTAAAGATGAATCAGATTCACACTCAAATTTATGTTGCTTTGTTTGTTGATGAACAGGAAATTTATGCCAACTGGAGAAGAACAGGATACCCTGTTTTGGTTCCTGTAAACTATCCAGGAAACGTTACAAATGGTACAATTCCAAGACGTATAAAATACCCAACAGGCGAATATTCAGTGAATTCGATTAACTTAGCAGAAGCGGTTAAGCGACAAGGAGCAGATACTTTTACAACAAAAATCTGGTGGGATAAATAAAAACACAATTCATAAATGAGCATTTTAATTCTTACGGCATGCATTGCATTTTTAATCATTCAAATTGCTTGGTTTAAAATCAATCCGTTTATTGCTTTTATAATAACAGCTTTATTAGCAGGTCTATTTTTAGGCCTGCCAATAAACACATTGTCACAAACAGTACAAAAAGGTTTAGGCGAAATGCTGGGTTCAATCACATTAATTATTGTGTTTGGAACCTGTATTGGAAAACTAACCGTTTCATCAGGAGCGGCCAATGTTATTGCCAAAACAGTTATGGGATGGACAGGCAAAAAATACGTACGTTTAGGCTTAATGATTACAGGTTTTATTGTTGGGATACCTCTATTTTATAGTGTTGGATTTGTTTTGTTAGTACCTCTAATCTTTTCAGTAGCCCATCAATTTAAATTGTCAAAAGTATATCTGGGAATCCCTATGCTTGCGTCGCTTTCAGTAGCACACGGTTTTTTGCCCCCACATCCTTCTCCAATGGCGTTAAGCAGTATTTTAAATGCCGATATTGGACTGGTTTTGATTTACGGAATAATAATAGCGATTCCGACTATTTTTATTGCGGGTTTATTGTTTTCTAATTTACTTAAAAACATCAAAACCGAATCGGATCACGAAATTATAAATGTTGAAGAAGTTGCCAATCAAGGCAAACTTCCAAGCTTTTCTCTTAGTTTATTTTCTGCTTTATTTCCTGTTTTCGGATTAACAGTTACTTCTTTACTGCCATTAATTTCAACAAATGAAAATCTAATAAACATTTGCAAAACAATAGGAGAGCCAAGCATGATTATGCTGATTTCTTTACTTCTTTGCACCTATACCCTGGGAATTAGAATGAACCGAAGTCTTGTTTCTGTTATGGATGATTATGCCATTGCCATTAAAGATGTTGCTTTGATCGTTTTAATCGTAGGCGGTGCCGGAAGTTTAAAAGAAGTTATGATTGTAAGCGGTGTAAACGACACTATTGTCGCTGCTTTAACACAAATAAACATTCATCCGTATTTATTGGCTTGGATAATGGCTGCGATAATTCGTGTTTGTGTGGGCTCTGCAACCGCTGCCGGATTAATGACTGCCAGCGTTTTATTGCCTTTACTGCAGCTTAATGGCTTAGATCCAAACTTACTGGTTTTATCAGTAGGCGCAGGAAGTTTGATGTGCTCGCATGTAAACGATCCAAGTTTTTGGATGTTCAAGGAATATTTTAATATCAGCCTGAAAGATACTTTCAAATCATGGACAGTCATGGAATCATTAGTATCTGTTTTAGGAATCATTTTCGTTTTTATTTTAAACTCTATAATACATTAATATCATGAATTTATTACCTCAAGAAAAATTTGACACTCTTGGTTTGTCTTTACCGCCAGCACCTCAGCCTTTGGGTATTTACAAACCCTATTTAGTTGATGGTAAATATTTATACCTTTCAGGTCACGGCCCTGTTAGAGATGACAAATCCTTAATCATTGGCCGAATTGGCGATGATATGGATATCGAAGAAGGAAAATTAGCAGCAAGACAAGTCGGACTAACTATGCTTTCTACAATTGTAACCAATTTTGGAAGCCTAAACAAAGTAAAAAGAGTCATAAAAGTACTTGGAATGGTGAATTGCAATGGCGATTTTTTAAGACATCCTTATGTAATAAACGGCTGCAGTGAGTTGTTTGCGGAAGTTTGGGGACAAGAAAACGGAATTGGAGTAAGAAGTGCCGTAGGAATGGGTTCTTTACCAGACAATATTCCTGTAGAAGTTGAAGCTGTTTTCGAATTATATTAAAAAAAGATATGCCACAGATTAAAAAGGATTATTTTTTTGTTAGCCACGAATTTCACTAATTTTCACTAATTCGCTGCGTAAAAAATAATTCGTGCTAATTCGTGAAATTCGTGGCGAACAAAAATCTAAAGACACAATTTATAAATCCTTTTAATCTGTGCAATCAGTGGCAAAAAAACAAAAACCATGAATACAATTACCTCACAAACTAGAATTGCAACTTTTGGAGAGTTGTTACTCCGAATGAATGTTGCTGATGGAAACCGATTTACGCAAGCCAATGAAATAAAAATTCACGTAGGCGGCGCTGAAGCAAATGTTTGTGTTTTACTTTCTCAACTCGGAATTCAAACTGACTATATTACCCGACTGCCACAAAATGATCTGGCACAATTAGCCGTAAACGAACTTCAAAAATACAATGTTAACACTTCAAAATGTGTTTACGGCGGAGAACGTTTAGGCTTATATTTTGTTGAATCTGGAAATCAAATCAGACAATCTCAGGTAATTTACGACCGAAGCAATTCCTCTTTTGCAACCATTCAGAAAGATCAAATTGATTGGAATAAGGTTTTAGAAGATGTTACTCATTTTCACTGGTCTGGAATAAGTCCAGGAGTTTCTAATGAAGCTGGTTTAGCCTGTAAAGAAGCAGTTCTTACCGCACATAAAAAAGGACTTCCTATTTCTTCTGATTTTAATTATCGCTCGAAATTATGGCAATACGGAAAACATCCTTCTGAAGTTATGCCCGATTTACTTCAATACAGCACAATTACAGTAGCCGATTTAGATGCTATTGAAATTTATTTCGGAATCAAAACGGATAAAAATGAATCTGATGAAAACCGATTTCAAAAAACATTTGAGCTGCTAAAAGAAAAAATGCCCTACTTAAAAACATTGGCAATGAGTTTTAGAAAATCTGAAGGTCAGGCGCATCTGTACAAAGGATTATTGATTCATGAAGGCAATTTTTACCAAACTCAAGAACACAAAATACATGTTGTAACAGACCAAATTGGTTCTGGAGACGCTTTCAATGCGGGATTATTATACGGATTATCCAATAAATTATCTGGACAAGAATGCATCGAATGGGCAACAGCTTGCGGCGTAATCAAACAAAGTATACACGGAGATTTCGCAATAAGCAACATTACCGAAATAAGTCATTTTATTAAAAATGGCTCAAGTAACAGAATTAATAGATAAAATAAGAATATGTACAGCATTTTAAAAACGCAAGGTGTACTTCCGTTAGTAACCCAAATCGACATCGAAACTGCCCAAATAATATTGCGATCAGCTGCTGATGCTGGCATTAAAATTATTGAGTTTGCTGCGCGTTCAAATGACTCTAAAGAAGTTTTCAGCCAAATGATAAACTTTAAAAAGGCAAACAATTTAAACATTAAAATAGCTGTTGGCTCTATTTTGACTATTGAAGATGCAGAGACCTACCATAAACTAGGCGCCGACTGTATTGTATGTCCCCACACTGATTTAGAAATTGGCAATTACTGTATTAAAAACAACATTTACTGGATTCCAGGAGCAGCTACATTAAACGAAATACTTTATGCCAACAAACAAGGAGCCGAAATTGTAAAACTATTTCCTGCTGATAAAATTGGAGGATCAGGATATGTAAAAGCAATAAAAGCACCATTTCCAAACTTAAAAATAATGCCCACTGGAGGCGTAACTTTAGAAGAAAGTAATTTAAAATCTTGGTTTAAATCTGGTGTTGTGTGTGTTGGAATTGGTTCAAATTTATTCTCAAAAGAAATGCTGCAGCATTTAACTTATGATCAATCACTCGAAGCATTTCAAAATTTAATTGAAGTGATCGAAAAAATAAGAAACTAGATTATGCAAAAAAAATGGTGGAAAATTAATTCCGAAACTCAACTTGATACCCCATATCTAGCAGTGTACGAAGATCGTCTCCGCTGTAATATTGAATATCTGATCAGTTTGGTAAAAGGAGACACTCAAAAACTGCGTCCTCATATCAAAACACATAAAATAGGCGAAATTCTAGAGTTGTTTAAAATTTACAATATCAAGAAAGTAAAATGCGCTACAATAGCAGAGGCAGAACTTGCTTCTATACATCAAATTCCCGATGTACTTCTTGCCTACCAGCCAGTTGGACTTAAAGTTGACCGATGGATTTCACTTATTCAAAAATATCCCGAAGTTCATTTTTCTACCATTGTCGACAATTTAGAATCTGCAAAAACATTAAATGAAACCGCTTTAGAACACAATTTAAATCTCACCATTTATCTAGATTTAAATACAGGAATGAACAGAACAGGAATCGCTGTTTCTGAAAACTGGAGCGCTTTAGCTAAAAAAATTATTCAGTTAAAAAATATCAATCTAGCTGGTATTCATATTTATGATGGTCATTTGAAAGGCAGTATCGAACAGCGAAAAGAAGAAGCTCAAGAAGCCTTTACGAAAATCGTCGATGAAATCGAAAAACTACAACAAAATCTAAATTACGAATTAAAAATTGTTGCCGGCGGATCAAATACATTCCCATTTTATGCCCTTCAGGAAAATGTAGAATGCAGTCCTGGTACTTTTGTTTTTTGGGATGCTAATTATCAAACCAATTTACCCGAGCAATTATTTAAACCTGCTCTGGTTATAGTTGGAACAATTATTTCAAAACCTACAGCATCAACCTTTTGCATTGATATTGGATATAAAGCAGTTTCTTCAGAAAACCCAATTGATAAAAGAGTAATAATCCTAAATGATGAAGATTTAATTCCTGTTTCACATTCAGAAGAACATTTGATTATAGAAAACAAAGGCCAAAATGATTATAAAATTGGCGATACGATTTATGCTCTTCCATATCATGTTTGTCCAACCTGCGCCTTATATGATACTGTTCAGGTAATAAATAAAGAAAATCGTATTTGCGACCAATGGCAGGTTGCCGCAAGAAGCAGAACAATTAATATATAAAACTAAGTCCATACAAATATGTTTATAATAGACGCCCATTTAGACCTGAGCATGAATGCAATGGAATGGAATAGAGATTTACGAAATGATGTTACCACTTTGCGTCATTTAGAAAAAGGAATGACAGATAAACCCGATCGTGAACGCGCAACGGTTTCATTTCCAGACTTACGAAAAGGAAACATCGGAATCGTGGTTGCTACTCAAATTGCAAGATTTGTAAAACCTGACAGTATTATTCCGGGTTGGAATTCTCCTGAACAAGCTTGGGCACAAACGCAAGGACAGCTTACTTGGTACAAAACTATGGAAGAAGCGGGAGAAATGACACAAATAACAGATAAAAAATCGCTTCAAAAACAAATTGATTTGTGGAATGACGGCACTCCAAATGACAAAAAACCTATTGGATATATTTTGAGTTTAGAAGGCGCTGATTCTATTATTGACATTTCTTATTTAGAAAAAGCATATAATTACGGATTACGTGCTATTGGGCCAGCACATTATGGGCCAGGCAGATATGCAAACGGAACGGATGCAACGGGAAAAATGAATCAAAATGGTCTTGATTTATTGAAAGAAATGGAACGTTTAAACATTATTTTGGACGCAACTCATTTGTGCGACGATGCTTTCTGGCAAGCTTTAGATCATTACAATGGTCCAGTTTGGGCAAGTCATAATAACTGCCGAAGTTTGGTTGATCACAATCGTCAATACAGCGATGAAATGGTTAAAGCTTTAATTTCTAGAGGAGCAGTTATTGGAGGTGCTTTAGATGCATGGATGCTGGTTCCGAATTGGCAGAGAGGTATTTCGATGCCTTTAGAAATGAATTGCAATTTAGAAACCGTTTTTAGACACATGGATCACATTTGTCAATTGGCTGGAAACGCAAATCACATTGGCGTAGGTTCAGATTTGGACGGTGCTTTTGGAACAGAACAATCTCCGCATGATTTAAATACAATAGCCGATTTACAAAAATTGGTCTTGATCTTTAAAAACAATGGATATTCTGATGCAGATTTAGACAAAATCTTTCATCAGAACTGGATTAATTTTTTAATGAAAAATTGGGATTAAACAAAAACTAAACTTGGAACTGCCTTCTTATACGCTTGTAATTTTTCGTCGTTAGGATCAACTTCTGTAACAACGTAATCTACCTCAGATAAGTTGGCAATTTTCATTTTTAGCACCGTATCTAATTTTTCAGAAATAGTAAGAATCGCTGTTTTTTCAGAGGCTTGAATCATTGCTTTTTTTACCTGAACTGTTTCCCAGTCAGAATCTGAGAAACCACCTTCGACGTCTAAAGCATTTGTACCTAATATTAACAAATCAACTTTAATATTAGCCAATTGAGTATAGACATCGCCGCTCACACACATTTGGCTGTAAGATGAAATACTGCCGCCAATCATTATAATTTTAACATTAGGTTTGTCTAGAAGTTCAACTGCAGACAAAACAGTAACAGTAAAAATGGTCAAGTTTAAGTAGTCAGGAATCAATCGGATAAACTCTCTAATTGTTGTACCGCCTCCTAATAACAAAACCATTCCATCGCGAAGCAACCCTATTGTTTTTTGTGCAATAATTTGTTTAGACTCGCCCGCATAAACTTGATTTGATGAAGAATGATGATACGCTTTTGTCATTGCACCGCCTTTCACTTTTATCAATAACGATTCAGATTCAAGTTCATTAACATCGCGTCTAACAGTATCTTCCGAAACAAACAATTTAACCGATAGTGTTTCAAAACTTACACGGGTATGCAGATTTATCTCTTTTAAAATAAGATTTTTACGTTCTTCCTTCGTGTAATTTACCAACTCATTATCATTATTCATGCAAATTCATATTTATAAAAACAAAGGTAAACAATAAATGCAATATTATTGCGAAACAAATTATAACAGAAAGCAACCAAAAAGTTAATTAGCCTATTACAAAGACATTTAAACAAATTTTAGTTTTGCATTTTTTTTGCAAAAAGCATTTCATAAACTCTAAATTTGTTTTGTAAATCAAGAAAACAACCATGCAAAAAAGTATCTTTTTATTTTTAATGTTTTGCTGTTTCTTCGGAAATGCTCAAAACCCATCCAACAACAATACAATAATCCCAGAACCAAACTTTTACAAAGCTACAGGAGACAGTATTCGAATTAACGGATTGATAAAAGTCATTTTTAAAGACAACAAATTCAGCACCAAAGAAAAAAGAACAGCTTCTATTTATGAATCGGTCGTAAACTCTAATATGCCCAATAAAAAAAGCAATATTGAAGTTCTGTTTATTGCTCAAACTCCAAGTACGTCTGAAAAAAAAGAAGCTTACAAAATCAATATAACTTCAAAAAAAATAACAGTTACAGGAAACGAAGAAGGATTGTTCTATGCTGTTCAAAGTTTACTGCAGCTGCTTCCAAATCAACTAAAAAATCAGGAAATAAAACTTCCTTGCGTAACTATCGAGGATGAACCAAGATATACGTATCGCGGATTACATTTAGATGTCTGCCGTCACTTTTTTAGCGTTGATGTTATAAAAGATTTTATAGCACAGATGTCTTATTATAAATTAAATAATTTCCACTGGCACCTAACTGACGATCAAGGCTGGAGAATCGAAATAAAAAAATATCCAAAACTAACCGAAGTAGGATCAAAAAGAGCGCAGACTTTAGTGGGAAATAAGTTTGAAAGATTCCCTTATTTTTTTGATGGAAATCCATATGGAGGTTTTTACACGCAGGAAGAAATCAAAGACGTTGTAAAATTTGCCGAAGAACATTATGTTAACATCATTCCTGAAATCGAAATGCCGGGACACGCAACAGCTGCCGTAAGTGCGTATCCTAATTTATCCTGCTTTCCTGATCGTCAATATAAAGTTGTCGAATACTGGGGTGTTTTTGAAGATATATTCTGTGCCGGAAAAGAAGAAACTTTTACATTTTTAGAAGATGTTTTAACTGAGGTTATGGCTTTGTTTCCGAGTAAATACATTCATATTGGCGGAGACGAATGTCCAAAAGCAAGATGGAAAGAATGCCCGAACTGCCAGAAAAAAATCAAAGAATTAGGCATAAAAGACGAGCACGAATTACAAACTTATTTAACTACTAGAATCGAGAAATTCCTAAATGCAAACGGCAGACAAATTTTAGGCTGGGATGAAATGCTCGAAGGTGGACTGGCTCCAAATGCAGCCGTAATGTCTTGGCGTGGAGAATCTGGCGGTATAAGCGCTGCTAAGCAAAAACATTTTGTTATTATGAATCCTGAACAATTTTTATATCTGGATTACAATCAAGGCTACTCTCCACAAGAACCGCTTACCGTTGGAAGACTAGTAACTGTCGAAAAAATCTACAACTACAACCCAACTCCTGTTGACAGTTTAACCATTGATGAACAGAAATATATTTTAGGAGTACAATCTAATCTTTGGTCTGAATATTTGACGAGTCCTGCCAAATTAAACTACCAAATTTATCCCCGAGTATTTGCTTTTTCTGAAATTGCCTGGACAAACTCTCAAAATAAAAACTACAATAGTTTCATTTTAAACCGAATGCCACATCATTTAGAAAAACTAGAATCTCAAAAACGATTGTATAAAGTTCCAGTACCATTTGGAGCAGAAGAAACGGCGTTAATCACATCAAAATATGTTTTAGACTTAAAACCGACTATTAAAAACGGGCAGATTTTTTATACAATTGACGGTTATAATCCAGATGAAACCGCAGCACTTTACGAAAAGCCTGTAACGATAAACATTTCAAAAGGAGAATATAGAACCATAAAAACTGTTCAAATAAGTCCAAGCGGAAGAAAAAGTTCTATTAATAAAATAATAGTCAAGAATCCTGATTTAAAAACTGCTCTCTCTATAAAACCAACAAAACAAGGTTTAAAGTTTGATTATTATACAGGAAAATTATTCCAACAGGTACAAGATTTAGAATTGGCAAAACCTATTAATTCTGGAATTCTTGAAGGTAATATCAGCAGCGAGAAATGGAAAACGAAATTGGAGCGTTATATCGGCTTAAAATTTAACGGATACATCTATATTCCAGAAACAGGAAATTATACCTTTTCAACGCTTTCAGACGACGGATCGAAGCTTTTTATAGATGATGAACTAATTGTCGATAATGACGGTATCCATTGGCTAAATGAAGCTTATGGAGCTGTAAAACTCGAAAAAGGATTTCATAAAATAAACATCAGTTATTTTGACCAAATTGGAGGAACAACTTTAAACTGTTTTATACAACAGGAAGGAAAAGAAAAACAAGAAATAAGTGCTTCACAATTGTTTTACGAATAGACCACAAAAAAACGCATCCGCCTAAGCGGATGCGTTTTCAATATAAACTAAAATTGCGTTCTAAATTATCCTTTCAAACTTGCTGCTAAATACTCACGGTTCATACGTGCAATATTTTCAAGTGAAATTCCTTTTGGACATTCGATTTCACAAGCTCCTGTATTTGTACAGTTACCAAAACCTTCTAAATCCATTTGGTGAACCATGTTTAATACACGGTCAACCGCCTCAACTTTACCTTGCGGTAATAAAGCATATTGAGACACTTTTGCAGAAACGAACAACATTGCTGAAGAGTTTTTACAAGTTGCAACACAAGCACCGCAACCAATACAAGCAGCAGCATCAAATGATTTATCTGCATCGTGTTTGTTAATTGGAATTGTATTTGCGTCAATAGTATTTCCTGAAGTATTTACAGAGATAAATCCTCCTGCGTGTTGAATTCTGTCAAAAGAACTTCTGTCAACCACTAAATCTTTAATTACCGGGAAAGCTTTTGCTCTAAATGGCTCAATAAAAATCGTATCACCATCTTTAAACATACGCATGTGTAACTGACAAGTTGTAACACCTCTGTCTGGTCCGTGCGCTTCTCCGTTGATGAATAAAGAACACATTCCACAGATTCCCTCACGACAATCGTGGTCAAATGCAACTGGCTCTTCTCCTTTATTGATTAATTGTTCGTTAAGAACATCAAGCATTTCAAGGAAAGACATATCTGGTTCGATTCCATCAATAGGATATTCTACAATCCCTCCTTTATCTTGGGCGTTTTTTTGACGCCATATTTTTAATGTAAGTTTCATTTTGTATAAGTTTTAAGTAATATGAAATAAGTATCAAGACTTTTTCAAATACTATTTATAGCTTCTTTGAACTAATTTAATGTTTTCGTAATTAAGAGCTTCTTTGTGTAATACTGCATCACTTGGTTTTCCTTTGTATTCCCAAGCTGCAACATATGCAAAGTTCTCATCGTCACGAAGTGCTTCTCCTTCTTCTGTTTGGTATTCCTCACGGAAGTGACCACCACAAGATTCGTTACGGTGTAAAGCATCTTTCGCGAACAATTCTCCTAATTCTAAGAAATCGGCAACACGAGTTGCTTTTTCTAATTCTTGATTAAATTCGTTAGCGCTTCCTGGAACTTTTACATCTTTATAAAACTCTTCACGTAAAGCAGCAATTTCTTCGATAGCTTCAGTTAAACCTTTAGCATTACGAGCCATACCTACTTTATCCCACATGATTTTTCCTAATTTCTTGTGGAAATAATCTACAGAATGTTTACCGTTGTTATTGATGAATTTGTTAATTTGATCTACAACCGCTTTTTCAGCTTCAACGAATTCTGGTAAGTCTGTAGAAATTTCTCCCATTTTAATATCCGGAGCAAGATAATCTCCAATAGTATATGGCAATACGAAATATCCATCAGCTAAACCTTGCATTAAAGCAGAAGCTCCAAGTCTGTTTGCTCCGTGATCAGAGAAGTTAGATTCTCCAATTGAGAAACATCCAGGAATTGTAGTCATTAAATTATAATCAACCCAAGTTCCGCCCATTGTGTAGTGAACCGCTGGATAAATCATCATTGGTGTTGTATAAGGATCTTCGTCAACGATTTTGTAATACATCTGGAATAAGTTTCCGTATTTACTTTTCACGATTGCAGCTCCTAATTTAGTTACCAAAGCAGCATCTTTATCATCTAAACCTTTTACATAAGCATCTTCAGTTCCGTAACGTTTAATTGCTGCGGCGAAATCTAAGTAAACAGCTTCTCCAGTTTTGTTAACTCCAAAACCAGCATCACATCTTTCTTTAGCTGCACGAGACGCAACGTCACGAGGAACTAAGTTACCAAAAGCTGGGTATCTTCTTTCTAAGAAATAATCTCTCTCTGCTTCCGATAAATCTGTTGCTTTTTTCTTTCCTTCACGAATTGCCTGAGCATCTTCTAATTTTGCAGGAACCCAAATACGACCATCATTACGTAAAGATTCAGACATCAAAGTCAGTTTTGACTGGTGATCTCCTGAAACTGGAATACATGTTGGGTGAATTTGTGTGTAGCAAGGATTTGCGAAAAACGCTCCTTTTTTATGAATTTTCCAAGCTGCTGTTGCGTTACTTCCCATAGCATTTGTTGAAAGGAAAAATACGTTTCCGTATCCTCCAGAACCAATTACTACCGCGTGAGCAGAATGTCTTTCTATTTCTCCAGTAATTAAGTTACGAGCGATAATACCTCTCGCTTTTCCGTTCACGATTACAATGTCTAACATTTCGTGACGGTTGTACATTTTTACTTTACCACGACCAATTTGACGGTTCATTGCAGAATAAGCTCCTAACAATAATTGCTGTCCAGTTTGTCCTTGTGCATAAAATGTACGAGAAACCAAAGTTCCTCCAAAAGAACGGTTATCTAAAAGTCCGCCATATTCACGAGCCAACGGCACCCCTTGAGCCACACATTGGTCAATAATATTTGCCGAAACTTCAGCCAAACGATAAACGTTTGCCTCACGTGCACGGTAGTCACCACCTTTTACAGTATCATAAAACAATCTGTAAGTTGAGTCACCGTCACCTTTATAGTTTTTTGCTGCGTTGATACCCCCTTGCGCAGCGATTGAGTGCGCACGACGTGGTGAATCTTGAAAACAAAATGCTTTTACGTTATATCCTAACTCAGCCAAAGTAGCTGCTGCAGAACCTCCAGCCAAACCTGTACCAACAACGATAATATCTAAATTACGTTTGTTAGCAGGGTTTACTAAATTAATATGATCTTTATAATTTGTCCATTTGTCCGCTATAGGACCATTTGGAATTTTTGAATCTAATGCCATTATAATTGATATTAATTATTGAAATGATGAAATAATGCGATAATTACGAAAAGTGCCGGTACTATTACAGCAAACCAATAACCTACTTTACTTAAAAATCTAGAATACTTATTGTGCATCCCAACTGATTGAAGAGATGAACTGAATCCGTGCCAAAGGTGAAATCCTAACAACACAAACGCGATACAGTACAATCCTGTACGAATTGGGTCATGAAATTTATGCACCAATTCTCCATAATATCTTGTAGCATCTGGAGCTGTTCCTGCAATATACTTGTAGGTTACTTCTGGAAACCAAAAATCATAAAAATGCAATACTAAGAAAGCTAAAATAACTGCTCCAGAAATAATCATATTTCTTGAAGTCCAAGAAGCATTAGCCGCTCCGTTGTATTTTGCATACGCAATTGGTCTTGCTGCCTTATTTTGTGCAGTTAAAATAAATCCCATTACAAAATGGAAAATTACCCCGATCGCCAAAACTGGCTGCATTACATATTGAATCAGCGGATTGTATCCCATAAAGTGAGAAGCCTCGTTGAAAACGTCTTCACTAATAATAGAAATAAAATTTAAGGAAACATGCAGCGCTAAAAACGTGATTAAGAATATTCCCGAAAGAGCCATAGCTACTTTCTTTAAGATGGAAGCATTCAATAGTGCAGATTGTGCCATAAGTGTTTAAGTAGTTTGTTTTAAAAAATTATACAAAAATAACTCAAATACAAAAGAACTACAACCATTTCGTTCTTATTTATAATGATTTTAAAATAGCTTCCAAGTACGTATTTTTACGTACAAAAAAGAAGCTGCTAAAAAATAATTCCCTATAGAAGATTCCAAAAACCTACTCACAAAGGCTTAAACCCAAAAATCACTTCTAAGTATATTGTCAAAAATTTATGATATTGATATTTTATTTAAAGTTTTAATCTGTTTTCTTCAAAAGTGCAGCTGGAGCAAAATTTAATCAATCTAAAAAATTGCCATTCCACAACATAATTTTACCTTTATCGGCTTCAAAAAAAATGAGAATGAAAACAGGAATTGACGCTATTTCTTTTGATGTAGCAAACATACACTTACCCATAAAAACTTTGGCAATCGCCAGAAATATTGAACCAGAAAAATTAGAAAAAGGTCTTGGATTACTTAAAATGACTTTCCCAGACGTTCATCAAGATGCGGTTGTGTTTGGCGCAAATGCTTTAACTAAACTTATTATTGATAATAAAATAAACCTAAACGAAATAGGTCGAATTTATGTTGGGACCGAAAGCGGAATCGACAGTTCAAAACCAATTGCTTCTTATTTAATTAACTTAATGGAGCAAAAATTTGGAGAAGATACCTTATCCGAATGTGATGTAGTCGATTTTACTTTTGCTTGCATCGGCGCTGTTGATGCCTTGCAAAACTGTCTTGACTTTGTAAAATTAAACCCAGCAAAAAAAGCAATTGTAGTAGCTGCTGATTTTGCAAAATACGATTTAAATTCAGGCGGAGAATATACACAAGGAGCTGGAGCTGTTGCAATGTTAATTAGTGCAGATCCCAAGATCATTGCTTTTGATGACAATTGGGCGACAAGTACAAAAGGTGTTTTTGATTTCTTCAAACCGTACAGGACTATCTCTAAAAACGAAATCACAAAAAACACAAACAACGATTCTTGGTTTGATAATTTAGAAGCAGAAATCGAAATCCATAAAGATCAACCTGTTTTCGACGGACAATATTCAAATCAATGTTATATGGATCGTACGCGAAATGCTTACTTTTCATTCAAAAAATTAAAAAACACTACCGAAACACTATATAACACTTGGCATAGCATCGTAATGCATTTGCCGTATTCTTTCCAGGGAAGAAGAATGTTATCTGAAATTTATGCTTTAGACAGCACTGAAAAAATTATTGCCGATGATATTGCACCAGCAGATTATCAGACAAAAATTAAAGAAGTGGCAAAATCTGAAGATTACAAAAGTTTTGTGACTGAGAAATTACAACCTGCCGAATTGGCTTCTTCATTAATTGGAAACCTTTACACTGGTTCCATTTTCATGGGATTATTATCGACTTTGGCTCATTTTTATGATACTAATGCAGCAATTTCAGGAACTAAATTCGGTTTTCTAGCTTACGGAAGCGGATCGAAATCTAAAGTTTTTGAAGGAACAATTCAACCAGAATGGAAATCTGCTCTAGAAAATGTAAAGCTTTTTGAAAATTTAGCCGAAAGTGTAGAAATTGATTTCAATACTTATGAAAGCCTTCACAAAAAAGAACAAAAACAAAGTGTTAGAACTCCAAAAAACGAATGGATTTTAGATCGAATTGAAAAAGAGATTCCAGTTTTGATTGGGGCTAGATATTATAAATGGGTTGATTAAATTCCAACATTTGAAATCCCAAAATTCAAACAAAAAACCGAAGCTTTCGCTTCGGTTTTTTTATACATGTATAATTTGTCATTTCGACGGAGGAGAAATCTTCGCAAGAAGCTCTACAAAGATTGACTTTCGTTGCGGAGTCACTTGTAGAGATTTCTCCTCCGTCGAAATGACAAGATTATGTGTGGACTTTGACAAAGGTCACAATATAAAATTGAAGCTGATTATTTTTCTCAATTTCATAAAAATTCTCTAATTATCAAATTGACACATTCTCTAATTAAAGAAATCAATCTTTTTTATCCTGTTGTTCTGTCTGAACAAAACTTCCGTTAATGGAACGATCTTCGGCATTCATTCCGTTTGACATTCCGAGCATAAAAGCAGTCATTATTAAAAGTAATTTTCTTTTTATCCAATTAAGAACTGGTCGCTTAGATTGCTCCAAACGAGATTTTTTGTTTTGTTTATACATTTTGAAAATGATAAATGATTAGACATTATTATATCATCTTATGCTTTGAGATTGCATAAAGCCTCAGAAATAAATTTTCTTAAGCGTTGTATAAACTTTTACCGAAATGATTTGAAATGATTATTTCATTTATAAAAACAGACTGATTTATAAATGACGTTAGTTTTTGATGAAGCAGATTTTGTAATTTCAGTAGTTTCTCAATTTGAAAAGTAAAGACATTTTCGGTTTCAAGAAAATTCAAAACAATTGAAAATCTTGTTTTACCACATGAAGCAACTTGTCCAAATTTATATAAACGAGAACTTTTAAGATTTAATTCCCTTCTTAAAACTACAAAAGAAGATTCGTAATATTCTGCCGATTTAGATTGAGAATACAAAGTACCATCGCTCGCAATCACGACAAAAGCCAGAAAGAGTGCGATTAGATATTTTATATGTTTTTTCAATCTTTAAGTTTTTGATTATAGAGCGAAAATACAACTTTTATTCTTGAAATACTTTCTCTAATTCCTTTTTACAAAGCAGCAAACCCAATCCTAAAACAAAAACCAAACAGCTCAAGAACATACAAACACCATTTTTCAACACAAAAAATGAAAACCCAATAGCAGCCGAAGCAAAAATAACCATCAAAGATTTTATTGTTTCTGTTTTAATAAAACCAAAAGCATGTATTGCCAAACCAATAAAAAGCAAAGATGGTCCAACGACAACAAAAGGATACAAAATACTTGGAGAATTACTAATCTGGTTGCTTAATGCGGATTTTGCAATTTCATTATTTCCGTAACTCGACATAATAAAATCGATGGTGCAAAGTCCGATATGCGCAATAACACCCAAAGTTGTCAGCACAGAAGCCACTGAATTTAATCTGCTTTTAGGGAACACATCATTAAACGACAACAATAAACAAGCTCCAATTAAATTAAACCAATGAGCAAAATCAATTGGTTTTTGAAAATTGGGTAAAATTTTAGAAAAGAATAAATAACTGATCAGGAAAAATAATAATCCTAGAAGGCAAAGATGTTTTGTTTTCATAATTCATTTTTTAAATTGATGAAGCAAAACTAAAATGAAAAAACTAGCTCAAAGCCCTATTTTAGAGACTTAGGTACAAAACATATTGTTTTAGGTACGAAATTATAATATCAATAAGGTTTCTTTATAATTTTTAGAAACCGGCAGTTCAATTTGGGTCAAAATAATGGTATTTTGATTTCTCCAAGATTTAAAATGAGACGGATTTATTAAATGCGAACGATGAATCTGCATTAAAAAGCTAAAATCTTTTTGAATGTTTTTGAGCGAACTTCGCAATAGTTTTGAAGTTAGTTTTCCATTTTCTATATAAAAAATCTCGACATAATTTTGAGCATTCGAAATGCAAACCAAATCGGATTTTTTAATCTTTAGGACATCTAGTTTATTTTCGCCTTTAATTACCAGAAAATCTTCTTTTACCGGAATTAATTTGATTAAATATCTTCTTGCTAGAATAATTACCGGAGTCAAAATCAAAGCGACTTTTATAAATATTACCGAAAAGAACTCGTAAAAACTATATCCTCCATTTAAAATCGGGCTTTTATAATATGCATAAACCCCAAATAAATAAACCAAATAAAAGAAAATGACACTTGCTATTTCTAAACCGACATTCCACTTTGTTATTCTTTCGTAAAAGCTTTTTTGAACAATCGTTAAAAGACTGTAACACAAAAACGCTATAATACTAAAACCAAAACTAATTAAAAACCAAGCTTTAAAATTTATAGTGCCATCATCAAAAGGTTTTATGATGAAAGCAAAAACAAAAAGCCATAACGCAATAAACAAACCAACTAGAAGATTATGTTTTATGGAAATGTTTAGCTGTTTCACTTGAATTAAATTTAAAGTTTCATTTCCATAATAGGCATGAAACGATTTTTTATAGAAGTTTCGAATTCTCCAATTTTTACAAATCCCATTTTAGCATAAAAATCCTCAGCATTTGGTTCTGAATCGAGTATTATTCTTTCTGCTTTTTGGTCTTTAATTCGGTTTAAAAAATCAAGCACTAAATATTTACCCAATCCTTTGCCAATATATTCTGGCAAGATAAATAAATTATCAAGCTCGATTTCTTTTTCATCTTTAAAAAAATACGAATAATAGCCAATAATTAAATTATTAACTGTCAATTTATAAACATTATGTTCTTTAATATAATCCTTAGAAATGGTTAAGTTTTTATTCCATTTTTCAATTTGCTCTGCCGAATAACCCCAAAATGCTTTTGATTTTTTGGTTATTGAAGTTAGGATTTCATCGTCGGTTATATTGGCTTTTTCTATTATCATTGGTTTGAAAATATATGAACGAAGCTTTAAAAATTTTCATTTCTAATAATAATTACTGGAACCTCGATTTAATTCTTTAAGTTCAAAAAAACACACCTCACAAATGAGTTGAATTTGAGCAAATTCTTCAGATACATCATTCCATTCTCCTTGCTCAACCAGTATCTTATCACATTTATCACACCAAGCATTTAATTCGCCATCATCATACTCTTTTGTTGAATCTGAATCAAACGGTTCCCAAAAACCAGGAAACTCTGAGTTTACTAAATGCTGACACACAAAGGCGTTATTTCTTAATCCATGATTGCTGCATTCTACTTTTCTATGATTTTCTGACATTAAATTATAGCATTTATTTGTAAATCGTAAACTTATTATGACTCAGATTAAATCCGAGATTTTCATAAATTGCAACATTCTCTACTCGTCTTTTATTGGTTGTCACTTCGATACTTTTTAAATTATGCTGTTCTGCAAAATTCTTGATTTCATTTATCAATAAGCGTCCAACGCCTTTACCTCTATGTTTTTGATGAATAAAAAATTCCTGAATCTCACCAACTAATCCGCAATGATGGAGAAGATTTTGGGTATGAAAGCTAATAAAACCTAAACCTTCCATTTCGTTTTCGGCAATTAAATAAAGATTTTTCGGGTTTGAAATGTTTTCATTGAAAATTGCTTCGAAAACTTCAAAATCTAAAATTTCATTTTCGAGTTCGCAAATTGCTTTGTATACAAAGTCTAAGTCTTGTTTTTCTACTTTTCTGATATTAATATGTAACACTATAATCTATTTTACCGTTTTACAAGTATCCATTCAAACCAATGCGCTCAAACTTAAGTTTATATTTTTGAACATATTTGTTCCAATTCTCTTGATTTTTATAAACCGAAAAAGCATAATCAACCGTTTCTTTACTGAAATGATTTCCAAAAATATTATCCAAATATTCAATTCCAGAATCGATCACTTGCTTTAAAACCTGTAATTTATCAATTCAGTTTTGCTTGCACACTTTATCCAGCCACAATCCTTTTCCAATTTTTACATATTCTACAAGAAGATTCTCTGTAATAAATCGAGAAGGAACATCGTTGATATCAGGTTCATGTTTTCCGTTTTTAAAAACCAATAGTATCAGTTCTTCAGAGTAGTATTCTTCTGGAATCAATCGCAGCATTGTACCATTTTCAGCCGCTTTAAAAGAAAGTTCTTTTGTTATAAACTGATCTGGAATTACCTGAATTGCAAAACCATCTTTACTCACTAATTTCTCGCAAAGTTCGTATGTTATTAAATTCTGCTTGATAAATGGCAGAGCGTGAAATGTAATATTCAATGCCAAATTACAAAGTTCTTCGGTTTTAAATTGTTTTGGAACCAATTTAAGATCCCTATAATTTGCCAAAACACGATCGCGCCAATATTCATAAGTTTTCGCAGGTGGATTATTTTGTTTTAAAACCAATTCGCCTCTTGTCAAATCTCGTTCCAACTCTTCAAAAGTTTCAATTAACGGATTATCCAATAACTTTCGAAGTTCATTCGAGATAATTTCATCGCCGGTTTCATCATCATATTCACATTCATTTTTTGGATCGACATCATCGGCTCTGTCATTATAATAAAAGAGAATATTTTTTCTTTCTGCAAATGTTGTATTATGATCATTAACAATAAAAACTGGAGAATCAATTAATCCTGTACAATTAAAACTACCATGATTATAATACGTCATAACCACTTCTTTCGCTTCAATATTTCCTTTTATTTCAACATTGGCACCTCCTAACAACAGACTTTGACAAACAATATTTCCGTTTATAAAAACATAAGGCCCGTAATCGCCTTCAGCATTAATAATTGAACCGCTTACAGAGAAATTTCCATTTATCAAAACACCTTCAATTCTTATTTCTTCCACCTTTTTAATTGGAAGATTTAACAAGTTGGCAAGCCATTTTTTCTCTTTATCTTCATAAAGATCTAAATAAAAATTCCCTTCAAAATTTACATCTTCTTCTGCAATAAGAAAAAAATCCTCGTTTTCCCAATCATCAAAATAATCAAACTTTTCATCTTCAATTAAAAAAGGATATTTGGCTTTGATTTCGGCTATTGTAATTAATTTAAAATTAGAAGTCTGCATTTTATTTTATTAATAGAAGTTTTCTTTCTTCAGTTTTTATTCCTTTTCTACGGCAATACTAACTTTCTGTTTTTTATTCAATTTACGAATCCAATACGCGATATAAAATCCTCCAATAATTCCGGGAATAAACCAGCCATAAAAACTTGAAAAAAATTCGTTTACCACTACAAAAGCTGTTACAGCGCAAATATATCCGCCAATCATTTTACCTAAATGCAGTTTTAACCAATCCTTTTTTAATTTATCAGTTTTATTAAAAAGCACTAAATCTCTCATTGAAAAACTCAAACTTACAATTCCAAAAACAGTTAGAACTATATTGATTTTGTGATTTACTAAAGGATTATACAAGATCATCAAAACAGCTGTAAAAACCATAATCCACGAAATTGTTTTATCTGTTTTTAGATTATAATTTATAGTTTTAAACCGCAAAGCTCTGTAACCCGTTAGAATAAAATAAGAGCTGAAAACTCCAATTGAAAATAAAAAAGGATTTTCATGTCTAGGCAAAACAGAAATTACTAATGCCGTAAACGCTGATAAAAGCATGGAAAAATAAAATAGTTTCCCCGTTTTTTTATGGATTATTTTTCCTTTTTCTACAATTAAAGAAACAAAACCTGAAAGCAATGCAATGCCGCCAAATAGTGCGTGACAAAAAATCAGCATTTGAATTATTTTCTCCTCTTCCACTTTATTAATACTTATTTCCCAAAATGATCAACACCTTAAACTATCTTGTCTTTAAGCTAAAGTAACTTTTTTTTCATTATTAGAAACAATTAAAACTAAGAATGTATTATAAAACTGACGGGAGCGTGAGAGATAGATTGTCAATCTTTGCAGAGTTACTTGCGAAGATTTCTCCTTTCGTCGAAATGACAAGATTGTGGTGAATTACGGCTTTGAAAAGAAAAAATCTGCTAAATCTGCTAAATCTGCGTGAAACAAAACTGCCAATCTTTGTAGAGTTACTCGTGATCCTTCGACTTCGCTCAGGATGACAATATTGAGGAAATCTTTGCGAGCTTTGCGTAATTCTTAGCGCCCTTTGCGGTTAGAAAACTTTGTGTCTTAGTGCCTTCATGGCAAAACTCAAAACAAATAAGAAAACTTTAATAAATCTATCATACACTACTTTGTAAAAAAATGTAATTTTGAAATTCGAAGTTCAAAAACTAAGTTATTATGAAATATCATCAAATAAACAGCGCTCTTTTTGTAAAAAACCGCAAAAAATTCACGGCAGAAATGAAACCAAACTCTGTTGCCGTTTTCAATTCTAATGACATTTACCCAGTTAGTGCCGACAGTACTCTTCCGTTTGCACAGCACAGAGATATTTTTTATCTAAGCGGCGTAGATCAGGAAGAAAGCATTTTACTTTTATTTCCAGATGCACCTTATGAAAATCAAAAAGAGATTCTTTTCCTGAAAGAAACTAACGATCATATCGCTGTTTGGGAAGGTGAAAAACTAACTAAAGAACGTGCTTTTCAGGTTTCGGGAATTAGAACTGTTTATTGGCTGCAGGATTTTCATAAAGTCTTAAACGAAATGATGACGTATGCGGATACAATGTACATCAACACAAACGAACATTACCGCGCGTCTGTTGAAACTGAAACTCGCGAAGCACGTTTTGTAAAATGGTGGAAAGAACGTTACCCAGCACATAATGTTGCAAAAAGCAACCCAATTTTACAGCGAATTCGCTCTGTAAAAGAAAGCGAAGAAATCGATTTGATTCAGCAGGCTTGTGATATTACAGAGAAAGGTTTCCGCAGATTATTGTCGTTTGTAAAACCAAATGTTACTGAATATGAAATCGAAGCTGAATTGGCTCACGAATTTATCCGTAACCGCTCAAAAGGTTTTGCTTACACGCCAATTATCGCTTCTGGAAACAATGCAAATGTTTTGCATTATATCGAAAACAATCAGCAATGTAAAGCTGGTGATTTAATTTTGTTGGATGTTGCAGCTGAATATGCAAATTATTCAAGTGATATGTCGAGAACAATTCCAGTTTCAGGACGTTTTTCTGATCGTCAAAAAGCCGTTTACAATGCTGTTTTAAGAGTTAAAAACGAAGCAACAAAAATGCTTACACCAGGAACACTTTGGAAACAATATCATATTGAAGTTGGTAAAATTATGACTTCTGAATTACTTAGTTTAGGCTTAATTGATAAAGCTGATGTTCAGAACGAAAATCCAGAATGGCCTGCTTACAAAAAATATTTCATGCACGGAACGTCTCACCACATGGGACTTGACACACACGATTACGGTTTGCTTCACGAACCTATGAAAGCGAATATGGTTTTTACGGTTGAACCAGGTATTTATATTCCTGCTGAAGGTTTCGGAATTCGTTTAGAAGACAATGTTGTCGTTCAAGAAAAAGGAGAGCCTTTTAACTTAATGCGCAACATTCCGATTGAAGCTGATGAGATCGAAAGCTTGATGAATGAATAAATAAACAAAGCCCTTAATAATTTCGAATCATTAAGGGCTTTTTTAATTTTATAAATTGGGTTTACTTATCCAATTTTAGCTATTTGCACATCTAATTGAAATTTGCCGTCAGCTGCGTTTTCGTTGATCAGTTCAAAAAGCTCTAAAGCTCTTCTTGCATTTTTCTCTTCTTCTCTTTGCTCAGCCACATACCACATCATAAAATCTTCTGTAGCATAATCATTTTCAGCTCTGCATTTTGCGATTACTTTATTGACTGCCTGAGTTACTGCAATTTCATTTTGTAATGCGATTTCAAATACTTCTTTAAAAGAAGCAAATTCTTGCTGCACTTCTGGAACAGATGGCGTAACTGCAATCCCTCCCATGTCTGTAATATATTTGAAAACTTTTAGAAAGTGCTCTCTTTCTTCTTCGGCTTGCTTATACATATAAGATGCTGTATTTGCGTAACCATTTCTATCCAGCCATGCAGCCATAGCTAAATATTTGTTAGAAGCGTCGCTTTCTAATTTTGCTTGTAAGTTCAATATATTTTCGATTCCTTCAACTAATGAAGTACTTGTTCTTAGTAAATCTTTCATAACCTTTAATTTTTATACGTGTAAAATTACAAAAATTAAAGACGGCAGCTCTAAACACCTGAAAATTTGGATTTAATCTAAGTAAGAATCTAAATAAGCTCTACATTAACAATATTGCAAAGCATAGAATGTAATGTAAGGGTAAATTTAGTTCCGTTCAATAAATCTCTCAACTGCACTATTTCGCAGATAGTAAGATTTCTGGAAAAATTTCTTTTGGTAGTTTCAATCAACTGCGCATCTGACTGATCAGATAGGTCATAAAGCATGTTAAGAATGTCAACGCTGTTAACCTTTCTTTGAAAAATCAAAAAATCCTGAATTCTATAACTTGACACTGTATCAACAAAATTGATAATAATGCTATTGGTCAAATCACATTGATAACTGTATCCTTTTTCGGTTTCAAATAATACTTTGGTGGTCAAATCACTAACTAATGCCATTCTGATAAAATATAATAACGGTGCAAAAATATAGAATTTAAAGCAATAAAAAACATAATTAAGACTAATTTAAAATAACAAAATCATATAATATTCTTAAAAACAGCCGAAGTACACAAAATGCTGTAACATTCGATAGCATTTTGTGTCTAATTTTAAAAACCAAAAAAATTTAGAAATTATGCAGGCACACGAAATAGATTATCAGATTTTTGGAGAAGAAATGCAGTATGTTGAAATAGAACTAGACCCGCAGGAAATTGTAATTGCCGAAGCTGGAAGTTTTATGATGATGGAAAACAATATCCAGATGGAAACGATATTTGGAGACGGTTCTCAGCAACAAGGTTCAGGTTTGTTTGGCAAACTTTTAAATGCAGGTAAAAGAGTTCTTACTGGCGAAAGCTTGTTTATGACAGCATTTTTAAACCAAGGAAATACTAAAAGCAAAGTATCATTTGCATCGCCATATCCAGGAAAAATCCTTCCAATTGATTTAACAGAATTTCAAGGTAAATTTATCTGTCAAAAAAGTTCCTTTTTATGCGCTGCCAAAGGTGTTTCTGTTGGAATAGAATTTTCTCAGAAATTAGGACGCGGTTTATTTGGAGGCGAAGGTTTTATCATGCAGAAAATTGAAGGAGACGGAATGGCATTTGTACATTCTGGCGGAACAATGGCTAAAAAAGTATTAGGTCACGGCGAAGTTTTAAAAGTAGATACAGGATGCATTATTGGTTTTACCAAAGATGTAGATTATGATATTGAGTTTATTGGCGGAATCAAAAATTCTATTTTTGGCGGCGAAGGATTATTTTATGCTACTTTAAAAGGTCCGGGAACAGTTTACATACAGTCACTCCCATTCTCAAGACTGGCTGACCGCATTATTGCATCGGCACCGAAATCTGGCGGAAACAGTCGTGATGAAGGAAGTCTGCTTGGCGGATTAGGAAATCTTTTGGATGGCGATAATCGTTTTTAATTTTATAGAATGACTTTCAGAAATGGAAGTCATTTTAATTTATAAAAAGAAGGGCAGCTCTTTCGAACTGCCCAAAGCACCTAACCAAAAGTGCACTTAATACCCATTAGTACCAAATTCTTTGGCATTTGAAATTGCATCCAAAAATGATCTCGGAATTGGTCTAACAGTATGTTTGCCTTCAACAAAATTTGTTCCTGCGATTGGGTTTGTCTGATCCAAATAAGTTTTAGTTAACTTTCCTGTACGTTTTAGATCAATCCATCTTGTATGTTCGCCAGATAACTCTCTTGCTCTTTCTTTTAAAATAAAATCGATATTCATTTGAGCACCTGAAACCAACATTTCGCTTTCTCTTGATGTTAACGCGGCTCTTTTTCTAAGAGTATTTACATAGGTCAATGCCTTAGCCTGATTATCTGTTAAAATAGCTGCTTCTGCCGCTATCAAATACACTTCTCCCAAACGAATAATAGGAATATCTCCTAACCAATACTGATTGCTTTGACAATACAATGCTGCAGAAAATTTTCGCATGGCTGGAAAAATATTAATAAGATTGGGATCGTTTGGATACATTGCAGGATCCTTATACTTATTGGTTCCTGATTCGAAAATATCACTTGGATCAGCTACAAGCATTGGCATTTTGCTTTTCACAACTGGATCGATATTCCAATTTGGAGTGAATACAGCTAAACCTTCATCATTATTCATATTAATTTGTTCCTCTATTCTTTGCGAATAAAAATTAACCGCCGGAAGTGCCTGTGCTAATGTGTTTTTAATGGTATAACCAACTACCGAAGGATCTTTTTTATAAGCCGTCGCCATAGTTTGTGTAATCGTTTTATTTGCTGCAGCATAAAACTTGTACGTAAATGTTTCTGCAAAACGTGTATCTGCTGGCGATTGTACAGGCGTAAACACTTCTGTCAACAAATATTTACTTGGTTTTAGCAAACGGCTATTGGCTCGTCCGTACAAAATACTAGTTGCTCCTGCTCCCCATTCAGCTCCTCTAGTTGCTAAATCTGGCAAATAATACTGTCTTGTTCTTCCTCTGTTGAAACCTTCTGGATTAAGACCTCCAGGATCAATTCCCTGAGTAAACAAAAATTCTGTGTTTTTCTTATTATTGCTGCCTTCCCATAGCTTCTTAAATCCCGATTTAGCATTGTCGCTTAAATATAAAGCAGTCTGGTATTTTGTTGCATTATTAATTAATTCTTCAGCGGTTTCTAAAGCCAATTTTGCATACTCAGAAGCGTCTCCTAATCTTGTTCTCTGCAGATATACTTTTGACAATAAACCATAAGCTGCTTTTTTAGCCACTCGTCCTTGTAAAGTCTGCTGCACTGGGAGATTTGCACAGGCAAATTTTAAATCTTCAATAATTAAATCGTAAAACTCTTTCTCGGAACTACGCACTGGAGCGTTATCTGCTCCTTCGATAATAGACGATTTTGTTCTTAAAACTACACCTCCAAATTGTTCTACCAATGTAAAATTACTAAAGGCTCTTAAGAAATAAGCTTCTGCCAATTTTGCATTCAACTCTTCTGTAGAAGCATAACCTTTAACATCTTTTGAATAATAAATTGCTGTATTGCATAGATTAATAGTCGTGTAAGCTGTACCCCAAATTACTTTAATATTTCCGTCATCTGGATTTAACTGACTGGCATATTGCGTAAAACCAATTCCGCTATTACTCACGTTCTCCCAAGAATCGGTTCCTGCTTCTGTAGGCGCTATGTAATCAACCTTTCCGTGCAGGAAATATAAATTCTCATAACAACTGTTGATTAATCCTTCGAATCCCGGCCTTTCGCTATAGGATTTATCCAAAGAAACAGTAGTAAGATTTTTTTCGTCTAAACTGCATGACTGAGTTAATCCAGCCATAAAAAACGTTAAGACAATTACTGATTTTAATTTTATATATTTTTTCATGATACTACAATGATAAATTAAGACCGAAAACAACTTGTTTAAATAATGGGAATGAATCTGACCCTCCACTTTCTGGATCTACATTTTTCAACAAATGACTACGGCTAAAAACAAAAGGATTATAAGATGTTAAATAAAGTCTCAAATTACTTAAACCCGTTTTTTTAAGAAAATCTTCGGGCATAGAATAACCAAGAGTAATATTCTTGATTTTTATATATGATGCATCTACAAGCTCTAATGACGATTGAAATTGTGTATTAAAACTGCCTCCCGGTCTAGGAAAATCATTTGTTGGATTATCTTGTGTCCAGTAACTATACGTTTCCGGCTGTGCTTCTTTGTTCCAATAACCCAAAACCTGAGCACGCATCATACCGCCTTGTCTTCCGTTTACAAATATTGTAAGATCAAAATTCTTGTACTTGAATGTGTTTTGGAAACCAAAGAAATAATCTGGAACATTATTCCCTACAATCATTCTGTCTTTTGTAGAATAAACGTGTACTCCATTATCAGAAACTCCATTAGCATCAACTTGCGGCACTGTCTGCAATTTTATGTCTCCAGGTTTTGCACCATATAAAGCGGCTTCGGTTTCTTGACCCAATTGCCAGATTCCTATTTTTTTATAATCATAAAACACACCGCCTGACGCTGGAGTCTGCCCAATGAAGAGACCTTCAGAGATTAATTCATTAACGGTTAAATTCCCTAAATCAATATTGGTCAGCTTTTCTGTGGCATGTGTAAAGGTGAATGAAGTATTCCATTTAAAATTTTCGGTATCAATATTTTTAGTATTTATAGAAAGTTCAAAACCTCTGTTTTGAGAAGTTGCAATATTAGAAGTCTTTTTATAAGGTGTTTTAGCATCGTAACCTCCTGAACTTGTAGGCAGACGACGATCCCATAAAATACCATCTGTATTCGTCCAATAATATTCGGCTACAAGATCAATTCTATTTTTTAAAACAGAGATATCTAAACCTAAATTAGTATTTGTAGAACGTTCCCAAGTTAAATCTGAATTTGAAATATGCTCAGTAGGAACATACATTGGCAAAGCTGTACCACCGCCAAGAGAAAGACTGCTTGTTTTAGTAGAGGTACGAGTCAAACTAGAGTAAGGATCAATATTTGCCGATCCCGAAACACCATAACCAAGTCTCAGTTTTAAATTATTTAGCCATGAACTCATTCCTTCCATAAAACTTTCATCGCTGATACGCCAAGCCAATGATGCAGATGGAAAAGATGCCCATTTATTACCTTCCGCCAAAGGAGAAACTCCATCCCAGCGATTGGTTAATTGAAATAAGTATCTTCCTTTAAAGCTGTAATTAAAACGACCCGCAAATGACATTCTGTTAAACTGACTGTAAGCATTCATTCTGGTAGTTAGATTTTTTACCGCTCCCATGTTATAAAACTTAAAGTCGTCGTAATCTATACCATTACCGCCTAAATAAGCTCCCTCTGATCTGCTGTCTGCCCAAGAAGTAATTCCTGTTAAACCAAAATCATGATCTTTACCAATTTTAAAGTTATAGCTCAAAATATTTTCCCAGATATAACTATAAGCCAGTTCATTATTATAAGTGGCTTCGCTAGCAGTTCTACCTTCCGTTAACAGATTGTATGAATTTTTATTTTGAAAAGTCCCCGCTCTGCTTCCTGAAAATCGAGTTCCTAAATTAGATCTTAACTTAAAATTTTTAGCAAATTCAAACTCCAAATAAGGATTGAATTGTACATTATAACTTAATGATTCATTAGCAAAAGCCCCTGGATAATTATTCGCCAAAATACTAATGTTGTTTTGATCTCCTTCGATTGGATAAAGATTCACAACACCATTTTCATCAAACGGAACTCCTAAAGGATAAACACTGTATGCTTTATTAATTCTACTGTTGGTTGTGCTGTTTTTACGATAGTTTAAAATCAATTGGAAACCTGTTTTAAATTTATTACTAAATTTAATATCAACTCCTCCTCTGGAATTAAAGCTGTTTACTTTATCATTTTCATAAATTCCTTCTTCACCTATATATCCTAAAGAAAAATACCCTTGTACTTTTTCAGATCCGCCTCTCATAAAAAGATTATGGTTTTGCTGCGTTCCTACTTGTAAAGTTTTATCGATCCAGTTTACATATTGTCCTTTTTCAATCGCGGCAACTGCTGATGCGTTCAAACCTAAATCTGTTAAATTCGTTGCTTGGTAGCCATTGTCTAAATAAAATCGGTCTTTTTTATAGTTTAACCATTTCTCTCCTGTAAGAGGAGCAGGAAAAGAAGAGAAACCATTTAGTCCAAAATAACTGTTAAAGTCAATTTGTGTTTTTCCTGCTTTTGCTTTTTTAGTGGTAACAATAATAACCCCATTCGCGCCCGAAGAACCATATATTGCAGTAGACGAAGCATCTTTTAAAACATCAATACTTTCTATATCATTCGGATTCAAATTATCGATGCTAGAAGGAAGTCCGTCAACAATATACAACGGATCCTGACTCGCTGTCAAAGATCTATTCCCTCTTAATAAGACTTTTGGAGATGTTCCAGCTTTTCCAGATCCACGTTGAATATCCAGACCCGAAACTCTCCCTTGAAGTGCTTCCATCGGACTTAAAACTGGACTTAAAGCAATATCCGTTGATTTCACAGTTGCTACAGCTCCTGTCAAATCTTTTTTCTTTACCGCACCATAACCAACAATTACAACTTCATTTAAAGCTGCATTTTGCTCGTTTAAAATCACACTCAAAGACTTACTTTGACCAACCGTTACTTCTTTGTTCTCAAATCCTATAAAAGAAAAAACTAAAACACTATTGGCTCCATTTATACGAATTATAAACTTTCCGTCTAAGTCGGTTTGTACGCCATTTTTAGTTCCTTTTTCAGTAACATTAGCTCCTGGTATGGGCATATTCTTCGAGTCGGTTACAACTCCAGTAACTTCAATACCTTGTTCGATTATAACCTTCTGAGCTACATTTTTTTCCTGAAGATGTACTTGCTGTTTTTTCTTTACCAAAATAATCTGGCGATCATTTATCGTATAAGAAATATCGGTTCCTTTAAAAACCTCTTCTAATATTTCGGTTATCCCCTTTTTCTTTACATTAACTGTCACCTTTCTGTTCAGGTCAATTATACTGCTTTCAAAAAGAAATCTGTATTCTGAAACAGATTCTACTTTGTTAAACAGCTTTTCGACTGGCGCATTCTTTATGTTAAATGTAAGCTTTGTATTTTGCGAATAGACACTTGCTTGAATTTTCATCAAAGAAAGTATCAGTAATAATGTGGTTAGTTTCATTCTTAGACTAATTTTAGGCAAATAAGGACTAAGCCAATTCCTCTTAATTATTTTTTTCATAATTTTGGATTGATTTTAAATGATTTAATTTCGATACGTCGTTTGAAACACTTAAATCGGGAAATACTGGTACTATTTTCCGATTTTACTTCTTATGTTTCTCAAAAAATTACATCCTCTTCATAATTTCTTTTTTTTGGTTGGTTAGTAAATAGTTAGTTTATTTTTATAAGCTTTCCTTCTATTTTATAAGTAAAGCCTTGAATTTTACTCATTGTTTCTAATACCTTTTCTATACTTTCAATATTCTTATTGAAACTGGCATTGAATTTTTTATCTAAAATATCTTTCCTGTTATTTTCAATAGTAACATTGTAAGTCCTTTCTAGTTTTATTATAATATCTTTAAAAGCCGTTTTTCTGAAAACAATTTCACCATTTATCCATTCGGTATAAAAACGGGTATCTACTTTCTCTTTAGCTATCTCCATATTTCGACTATTCCAAGATCCTTTTTCACCTGGAACCAGCATTGTTTTTGTATTTGCATTAGCAGCATCAGACAAACTCACCGAACCTTCGACTAAAACTGTATTGATATCTGTATCTTCTTTATAAGAACTCACATTAAACTTTGTTCCCAAAACTTTCACATTTACACCTCTTGTTTTAACAATAAATGGATGCGCTTTATCTTTTGCAACATCAAAAAAAGCTTCTCCTTCTAAAGCAACTTCCCTATTATGTCCCTTAATAAATTGAACTGGATATTTCAAAGAAGAACCAGCGTTCATATTGACCAATGTTCCATCCGATAATGTTATTTTAAAAGTCTTACCGTACGGAATTTTAATTTCGTTGTAAACCAATTTGTTCATTGACTTAGCCGAATGATAATTAATCTCATTTTCTTTTTGAGAAGCCACTACTTCTCCATTTTTCTTGATAATCTGTTGTTCTCCATTCGGATTTAAAATCTGAATATCTCCATTTTCTAAAACCAATTGAATGGCATTAGGAGAAACTGCTTTATTATTTTGTTTACCCGTTTTGTACTGAAAAACATACACTAAACCTAATACGCAAAAAAACATTGCCGCATATTGAAAAATACTCCTCCAATTGATTACAACTGATTTTTTTTCCAGATTTAGTTTCACTTGTAATTCTTCCCAATTCTTATCAGCGTCAATAGATTCCAAATACAACAGCGCTTCTTCCAGCAAACCATTAATCTGAAGATTTTTTATCAATTCCTGATCTTCAAAGGGCAGTAATTCAATTTTAGACGTATCAAAGTTCTTTTTCGTCACTATTTCCCTAAGGATATCGAGCAATTGTGAGTTTCTGTTCATTGTTTTATATAAGTGGTTATTTGTATAGGTTAGAAAAAAAGTTTTTTAGGGTGACAACTAATCAAAAAATTTTGATTTTTTTTACACTTTGTTGAAAATAAATAACTTTTTATTTTACATTTGACACCGTGTAATCCATTACAGAACGAATAAATGCAATTCTCAGATGTCTAATTTTAAGGATTTAAAAGTATTTGAAGCCTTGTACAAAGAACATTTTGCTTTTTTTTCCTTAGTCTCTTTTAACATAGTTAAGGATAAAGATGCAGCAAAAGATCTGGTACAAGATTTTTTTATGTACTTATGGGAAAAAGAAGAATCATTGAATTTTACCATTTCATTTAAGGCATATGGTACAAAAGCAATCAAAAACTTAAGTCTGCAGCATTTAGAAAAAACCAAGACTATCAGTCTAAAAAATGCAAAAATTGCCCTTCCAAAATCTGAAGAAGAACTTGCATTTGAGAACACAGAAGAAAACAAAAAGCCTAAAATTCAAACATTAATTGACAAAATTCCGCAATCGAGAAGAGAAATTTTTATATCGCATGTAGTCGAAGGACTGAGTTACGCAGAAATTGCCGAAGACCAGAACATCTCAATAAATACGGTAAAAACACAAATGAAAAGAGCTTATGCCTCCTTAAGAGACTCTAAAAACACTTTGCACTTAAAATTCATCCTATATTTCATATGGCTTATAAAATAACTTATTTTTGCTATATAAAATTTACATTTTGAATTACACTTTATACAAAAACACAAAAATATCTTACTCCGATACTGGAAAAGGAAATACAATTGTTTTACTTCACGGTTTTCTAGAAAACAAAAAAATGTGGAAAGATTATGTTGCTCTTTTCTCAGAAAAATATCGCGTAATAGCAATCGATTTATTAGGTCACGGCGAATCCGATTCTCTAGGTTATGTTCACGAAATGGAAGATAATGCGAATGCTGTTCACGAAGTTTTACAGCATTTAAAAATTGAAAAAGCAACTATTCTCGGACATTCTATGGGCGGCTACGTTGGTTTGGCTTTCGCCGAATTGTTTCCGAATAACATAAAAAAACTAGTTTTACTAAATTCAACTTCTAAAGAAGACAGTGCTGAAAAAAAAATAAATAGAACTCGCGCCATAAAAGCAGTAAAACAAAACTATGTTGGTTTTGTAAGTTTAGCTATTGCTAATTTATTCAGCGAAACCAATCGCGCTCGATTAGTAAAGGAAATTGAAAACGCAAAAGAACAAGCTCTAAAAACACCATTACAAGGAATTATAGCTTCTTTGGAAGGAATGAAAATACGAAAAGACAGAGAAGCGCTTTTACATGAAAATCGATTTCCTGTTTTATTAGTTTTAGGCAAAAAAGACCCCGTTTTAAGCTATGAAGAAAGTCTTTCTCAAATTCATGACACAACAGTTGAATTAGTTTCGTTTGAAGACGGACATATGAGTCACATCGAAAACAAAGAAGAATTAAAAACAATCCTGCTTAATTTTTTCGATTAAAAAAACGAATTCACTTATTATTACCGAATAAAATTTTCAAACAATTTTCTAATTGTTTAACTTATCTTTTCTTCAAAAGGAATAGTTACGTCTAAGATTTCCTTTAGAAGTAAAACGATTTCCTCTAGGTAATTTTTCAAAATTTCGTTAGTCACTGTCAAATTCAATTCTTTATCTTCTTTGAAACCAAATGGCAGAAAACCTGATTTTAGATTTTTAAATGATATAATTCCAACTTCCATAGGAATATCTCCTGCTTCATTCTCAAACATGAAAGCATAAGCTAAAACCTGAATTATTTTATCATTTTTAAGCTCTTGTGTCAAGCCATTCCATGATTTAAGCACGACATTAGCCTTTTCGACTTTTCCTGTCTTATAATCAATAATTCGTATTCTTCCGTTTCGAAGCTCAATACGATCCACATTTCCTTTAATTAAAACTGGGAATGGAAGATTAGGGTGATTTAATTCACGCTCGAATGTTTTCTCTAAAGCTATAATCTTAACCGCATCACCATTTTTCACAGCATCCAATTCCATTTTCAAGAAATTAGAAACATTTCGTTTAGCTACTTCAAAAGCCAAAAGATTGCGGCCTTTTTTAATTTCACCTTCTTTATAAACCAATTTAAACTGCTTTAAAACTTCATCATCCAGCAAATTGAAGCAATTTTTAATATCTGCCTCCGAAATAAACTTATCAATAAAAGGATCATACAACGCCTTTAAAGTTTCGTGAATAATAGTTCCAAGCGTATTTAAAGCAATATTCTCCTCCACCTCTTCAACTTCTCTAATGCGAAGAATCTTTTGAAAATAAAAATCAATTGGATTTCTAATATAACTTGTCAAAGCCGAAGGCGAAAAACCGGCAGCAGCAATTTCTTTCAAACGTTCTAATACCGCTTCTGATTTTGGAACCACCATTGGCTGATAAGCCGTATCTGGCAAAACAGGATTATATATGTCAAAAGTCAAATTGTGATTAGACTGTTTTTCTACTTCTAATTGTGTAATAAAACGACTTCGTTCCCCAGCATCTAAACCATCATTCTCTGTATTGTAAATCAGATAAATATTTTTTGCTCTTTGCAATAAATGATAAAAGTGATAGGTATAAATTGCGTCTTTCTCTTTAAAAGTCGGCAATCCAAGTTCTTTTTTAACATCATAAGGAATAAAGGAATTTTGAGATTTTCCGGCAGGAAACTTCCCTTCATTCATCGAGGTTACAATAACAGTCTCAAAATCTAAAACACGACTTTCAAGAACCCCCATAAGTTGTAAACCACGTAAAGGCTCACCTTCAAAAGAAACCTCCGCCACATCAATAATCTGCTTATAAATTGCATGAAGCGTATCAATATTATCAATGTGCTTGTGTTGCGAATAATAATTAATTAATTTATTAATCACTTTAAAAACAGCGTACACAAAAGTTTTAGCAATCTTTTCTTCTTCATTATCACTGCTGAAATTTTCTTTAATCAGCAGTAAAATTGCCGAGATATTCTCCAAAACCGCAATAGACCCATTCTCCCATTTCTGAAACAGTAAAGAAAATAACTTACTCGGATTTGGATTGAGCTCTAAAATCTTATTTAAAGTAATAAAAGTATAATTATTCTCTTTAATGATTTTCACCAAATGATTACTGTCAGCATATGGCTCAACTAACGGATGGGTTAAAATATCTAGAACATCTTTATAATAAAAAACATAACTGCCGCCTGCACGAGAAAGTGCATTAGTATGCATTTTGAAAAATTTTGCCACCAATATCTGTGACGGATTATTCTTTCCAGAATATCCCATCGTAATATTTAATGCTCCAACCGACGAAGGAAGTGCATACAAAATTGGAATTAACAAATTTTCTTCACCCAGCACAACTGCTACTTTATCAAGGCTTGCTGCGGGATTAGCAGTCATTAAATCCTCAATTATACTACCAGCCAATTTAGCCTGTCCAATTGTCTTTGGAGTACCAATAACTTGAATGTTTTTAGTTTGAGAAAAATCATCTACAATCCATTCAAAAGGATGTGATTTGTAACGCTTCCAATTCTGTTTAAAACGACGAACAAAAAGTCCTGCATCATGAAATGGATCATTTAGAAATGTCTGGTCAACATCCCAGTAAATTCTCGCTTGATCTAAAGCCAAAAGATGTTGTACAATTTTTTCTTCAGCCGCATTCAAAGCATTGAACCCCGCAAAAATAAAATTATGATTCGAAATTGTATTAGAAAAATGATTCAGATTATTTACTGCTTCTCGATAAATTAAGCCCTGATAACCAATCGCCTTATTTAACAAATGGTTATAAAGTGATTCATAATACAATGGAAGAAGTTTCCAGAAATCAATATAATTTTCTAGTAGTTTTGTTTTATTTTCAACTTCAACTCCCCATTTCTTAATATCCTCGATGTCTTTTAAATAAGACAAAACATATGAAGGATCTAACAAATAGCGATCAATTTCATTAAAATCCTGCAGAAGCGTTTTAGCCCAATTTGCAAAAAGCTCAAAAGATTGCTGATTTTGCTTTTCTGTAATAGACAAATAGACTTCATAAAACTCAAACAATAGCTCTATTGCATCTATAGAACGGATTGATGCAACGTCTTGAACAAAATCTTCAATACTAATAATATTGGGCGAAAGAATTGTCTTTTGAGTTTCTTTTTTAAGCGCTTCGATTAAAAAAACCTTAGCTCTCTTGTTGGGTAAAATAATAGTAGTTTCCGCAAGTTTATCAGAATAATCTTGAATTACAACCGCTGCTATTTTTTCTAGAAAAGAAATATTTATCATTTGATAAAAATAAAAAAAGCCATTCAATTAAGAATGGCTTTTGATATTTATTTAGAAAATAAATTAGATTTTACCTTGGTATTTAGAACCAATGTGTCTAATTTCTGTTCTTCTGTTTTGTGCTTTACCTGCAGCAGTTTTGTTACTTGCAACTGGTTGAGAAGCTCCAAATCCTTTAGACTCTAAGTTTTCTGGATTAACACCTCTTTGAACTAAAGCATCTAATACAGCTTTTGCTCTGTCTTCAGAAAGTTTTTGATTCAATTTAGCAGAACCTGTGCTATCTGTGTGTCCTTCAATAGAGAATTTCGCGTTTGGATAGTTTTTAAGGATTTCTTTAATTGCATCTAATCTAGCTGGAGTTTCTTTGTCTCCTGTTTTGAAAGTAGCTTTACCTGAGTTAAAGTAAACTGCTCTTGCTTGAACTTTAAGATCTTCTAAAGCTTCAGTTGTAACTTCAGGACATCCTCTGTTTGAAGCAGGACCGTATACTGTAGGACAATCGTCATCTTTATCAGCAACACCATCTTTGTCAGCATCTAAGAAAGGACAACCACCATTTTCTTTTGGACCAGCAACTGTAGGACATTTGTCATCTTTATCAGCAATACCGTCTCCGTCTGTATCAGGACAACCTTTTAAAGCAGCTAAACCAGCAACATCTGGACAAGCATCATCTTTATCAGCAATTCCGTCTCCGTCAGTATCAGGACATCCGTTTAATGCAGCTAAACCAAATACATCTGGACAAGCGTCAGAAGCATCAACGATTCCGTCACCGTCAGTATCAGGACATCCGTTGAATTGTTTTAAACCAGCAACATCTGGACAAGCATCATCTTTGTCATAGATTCCATCTCCGTCAGTATCTTTACCTCCAAATTTGAAAACTAGACCTGCAGTGTGTTGGAAATGAGATGGAGCATCTGGAACACCAGTCGCATCTTGTCTATCACCACTAACTGACCATTTGTATCTTGTAGCAAGCTCAAGACCAATAGCATCTGTAAACCAGAAAGTAACACCAGCACCTGGGTTAACAGTTCCGTAGCTGCTATCTCCAAAGAAAGTGTAACCACCACCTACAGATAACGAAGGATCAATCACTTTAGATTTGATTAATTCTTGGAAGCTGTATTTGATAGTAGCATCAATTCCGTAGTACATCAAGTCACCAGGATTAGTAACTACATTACCTCTTCCGTCATGGCCTGGAGTAGCTGGAGAGAATGTAACATATTTATCAATTTTGTTTACAGACCCTTGTAAACCAACAGAAAAACCTTTACCTACATATCTATTTACACCAATGTAAGATAATGAAGGAAGAATGTTCCAGTTGTCTTTTACAGCGAATGGCTGAGAAAAATGTTGATCAAAGAAACCGCTTCCGGCACCAGAACTAGTTCTTGTATCAACTGCATTAACTCCAAATGAGATCGCCCATGGATTGTTACTGTCTTGTGCGTGAGAACTTAAACCCATCGCCATCATCACAGCAACTAAAAGTTTGTTAAGATGTTTCATACTTAATTTTTTTAATTACAATTTAGTTAATTACAAGCAAAAGTAACACCAAATTTTTTAAATACAAAATCAAATGTTAAAAAAAACCTACAAAAATTTCCCGAATGTGGTAATTATATAACTTTTAACATTTTTCCAACTGATACAAAGGCACTTACAGCCTTGTCTAAATGTTCTTTTGTATGAGCCGCAGAAAGTTGCACTCTGATTCTTGCTTTTTCTTTTGGCACTACAGGAAAAAAGAAACCTATTACATATATACCTTCTTTTAAAAGCTCGTCTGCCATAGTCTGCGACAATTTCGCATCATACAACATTACAGGCACGATTGCCGAATCACCATCAATTATATCAAACCCGGCATTTTTCATACCTTCTTTAAAGTAATTTGTATTCCACTCTAATTTATCTCTCAAAGAAGTATCTTTTTCTAACAGTTCAAAAACCTTAATAGACGCTCCTACTATTGCAGGCGCAAGCGAATTTGAAAACAAATAAGGTCTTGAACGCTGACGCAGCAATTCAATAATTTCTTTTTTAGCTGTAGTATATCCTCCCATAGCACCGCCAAGAGCTTTACCAAGAGTTCCTGTAATAATATCTACACGTCCCATTACTCCTTTTGCTTCAAGAGTTCCTTTTCCAGTTGCACCAATAAAACCTGCAGCATGACATTCATCTACCATAACCATTGCATCATATTTATCAGCTAGATCACAGATTTTATCTAGAGGCGCCACTAAACCGTCCATAGAAAAGACTCCATCTGTAACTATTAATTTAAAACGAGCGCCTGCTTCGTTTGCTTTAATTAACTGTTGCTCTAAGTCATCCATATTGTTGTTTTCATAGCGGTAGCGCGCTGCTTTACACAGACGAACTCCATCAATAATAGAAGCGTGATTTAAACTATCAGAAATAATCGCATCATTTTCTCCTAATAAAGGTTCGAAAACACCACCATTTGCATCAAAAGCCGCTGCATATAATATAGTATCTTCTGTACCATAAAAATCAGCAATCTTTTTTTCTAGTGTTTTATGAATATCTTGCGTTCCACAAATAAAACGAACTGATGACATTCCAAAACCATGAGTATCCATAGCATCTTTTGCCGCTTGAATAACCTCTGGATGCGAAGAAAGTCCTAAATAATTATTTGCACAGAAGTTCAAAACTTTCTCTCCTGTAGAAATAGTTATTTCTGCATCTTGTGCAGAAGTTATAATACGTTCTTTTTTAAAAATTCCGTTTTCTTCAATAACCTGCAATTCTTTTTGCAAGTGTTCTTTAATTTTACCGTACATTTCTATTTATTTAAAACGTTAAAAATTAACACTATAAGCCGTTTTTGACCGTATAATTCTTTAACATCTGATTAATATTTTCACAAATTTACTACATCGATTTCGGTTCCTATATACACCAAAGCCTTTTTTAACACTTTATATCCCAAATCTTCTACTGCGTCCTGATATTCCTGAATTTGAAGCTTATACTTTGAATTAACTGCTCCTGTTTTATAATCCAGCAAAAAAGCTTTTTTATCTTTTGTCAAAACGATTCGATCTGGCTTCAATATTTTTCCTTCCTTCTGGACAATCGTCTGTTCATTTAAAATATGATTTTCACCATCAAAACAAATACTCAATTCCGGATGATTAACGATCTCTAAAAGCGTTTTCAAAACCGCTTCTCGTTGCTCAATTGTAATTAATCCATTTTCAATTGCTTTAGTGACTGCCAAATCAATATCTGATTTATCTTTTACAAAAGCCAAAATTTCGTGCACAATATTTCCATATGATATCGCTTCCTGCTGATGAGTTCCCCACATGAGCGCTTCTCTCTGAGCAATCTTAATATTTTTAGGATTCAAAACCTCTTTTACAACCGGAATTATTTTTACCAAATCGGCTGCTTCTGACGATGTTGAAAGTTTTGTTTTGTTTCCAAATTCATATTCTAAGTTCTCAGATTCATAAACTCCTTCATGAATTAGATATTTTATAAAATAGGAAGCCATATTATTAGGCCACTCTCCGTCTTTTCTTTCTTTTAAAGATTGCGTAATAACATACAATTGCTCTTCCGCACGTGTTAACGCAACATACAAAACATTTATGTTATCCAATAATTCTTCTTGCTTCTTTTCATTAAAAACAGCCGAAGCACTTTCACCAAAACCTTCAACTGCACTGCTATTATCAACCAAAGCTCTTGGAACTCCCAAATCTTCTGCTTCAGTATCGAGCCATAATTTATCCTTTGGTTTACGATCATAATCTTCTTCTGCAAATGGCATAATTACAACTGGAAACTCCAAACCTTTAGATTTATGAATCGTCATAATACGAACTGCATTATTTCCTTCAGGAGAGGGAATACTAAATTTCTCAGAATTCTTTTCCCAGTAATTTAAAAAATCAGCAATTCCAGCCTGATTTCTAATATCTCTTTCTAAAACGATATCAAGAAAAAACTGTACATAAGCATTTCCCTCAGGCGGAAGAATAAATTTTGAGATAATTATCTCTACAGCTTCGTAAAGTGATTTTTTGCGAATATTTTCAAAAGAAAGAGAAACATCAAAAGTCAAAAGCCATTTCTCAAAATCAGATTCACTTTTATAAGCCATCCCTTGAGCAATAAAATCATGCATTGGCATTTCAACATTTAAAGTATTCCCTAAGAAATGAAGAAAATGCGCTTTTGATTCTAAATCTCTGCTATTATTCAAATACTTCAACAAATGAACAATCAATCTAACTTCTGTTGCATTTTGAATCATCAAGGTTTCTGATGACAAAAGCGGAATTCGCTGCTCTGTTAGATAATTTGCAATTGCTACCCCCTGTCCTCTTTTTCGAGTTAAAATAACAATATCTTTATACTCAAATCCTTCTTGAACAACTTTTTGAATTGTATTTAGTGTTGCCAAAACATACAAATCAGATTTCTCAACAGCATCTTCTTCGTCTGCTTCATTCTTTTCAATTATTGGCAGAAAAGAAATATTTACATATCCGCCTTTTTTTGAATTAGTATTCTGAAAACTATGATTTTCATACAAATCTTTATAATCTAAGTTTGAAAACTCACTCGAAATGAGTTTAAAAAAAGCATTATTAAACTCAATAACCTCACTATAACTTCTATAGTTTGTATTTAAATGTTTAATTTCTTTATCTGGATTATTAAAAGGATTTGAATCTTTGCTTAATTCAATAAACTGTTCCGCCTTCCCGCCTCTCCATCGATAAATGGACTGTTTTGGATCACCAACAATCATCAAAGTTCCTTTGTTCCCTAAATCATCTTGACCAGAAAGTGCATTATCAATTAATGGAATTAAATTTTGCCACTGCATCTCAGAAGTATCCTGAAACTCATCAATAAAAAAATGACGATAACGCTCTCCTAAGCGTTCATATATAAAAGGAGCAGGCTGGTTCTGAATTTCTCGATGAATAATAGCATTAAATTCAGAAATGGACAAAATATTTTGTTCTGTCTGAATTTTCGCCAATTCATTACTAACTGTATTAAGTAATGACAAAGGCGTAATGTTTTTCAAGAACGCTTTATAGAAATCTCTTTTTTCAAAGTTCTTATAAATCTTCTTTAAAATACTCAGCAATTCTGGAATCAAGCTTTCTATTAATGCTTTATCTTTCGCTGTTTTATTAATTGCAATATCATCAAATTCATGAAAAGTTTTATTTCTTGGATTAAACTTTCCATCACGAATACTTTCAAGATGATTTGGAAATGTTCCTCTTGAAAAAGATTTCAAATCAACACCATTTCCGTCCAGTAACGAAAGTGCTTCTACCGCAAATTGTTCATTCTCTGACTCCAAATCCTTGCACAAAGCAAGCATCTTCTTTTTTATAACAACAAATTCCTCTATGGTTTTGTCATTAAAATGTAAAATCTCATTTCGATTATTCTCATTCAAAACTAAACGTCCTGTTTCAAGAATTTCACGAGAAACATCCCAGCTTTTATCATCATCTGTCTTCTCCATCGTGAAGTCGATCAGTAATTTAGTCAGCGTTTCATCTTGACCAGCTTGAGCAATAATCGCATCGACTGCCTCAACCAATAAATTTTCTGTATCCAGGGTAACCTCAAAAGTCATTGGCAGATTTAGATCATGAGCAAAAGCTCTAATCACTTTATGAGTAAATTTATCTATGGTAGAAATATCAAAAGCCGCATAATTATGAATTAAGTGTTTTATGATACTTTGAGATTTTATTTTGATTTGAATAATCGAAAGCCCCGTTTCGCGAGACAAATCTTCCATTAAATCAACTGCTTTTGCAGAAGGCTCTTCTTTCGCAAATTCAGACAAACTCCCTACAATACGGCTTTTCATTTCATGAACCGCTTTGTTGGTAAATGTTATCGCGAGAATATTTCGATAAGCATCATTTTTTGGAGATGAAAGAATAATTTTAAGATATTCTTTAACCAAAGTATAAGTCTTCCCTGACCCTGCAGAGGCATCATAAATTGAGAAAGACGGACTTTGCATAAGTTGAAGCTTTTGTATGGTAAAAATAGCACAATATTATTAAATCCCAATAATGAAAAATTCCAAATCCCAATATTTACCTGCAATGAATGCCTCAAATATTGAAATTTGGAATTTTACTATTTTGAAATATTTATGTGTGTTTTGGGAATGCTCTTTTATTAAAAACTAATAATATTCCAACTCCTGTAGAGATAGCCATATCGGCAACATTAAAAATGGCATTAAAAAACATAAAATGTTTACCGCCAAAAACAGGTATCCAAGAAGGCAGATTACCTTCCCAAATTGGAAAATAAAACATATCAACTACTAAACCATGAAACCATGTTCCGTATGGTTCAGGTGAGAAAATTGTTGCTAAACTATGCGTACTGTCGTCAAAAATTACTCCATAAAAAACAGAATCAATAATATTACCAGCTGCTCCTGCAAATATTAATGCGATAGAAACAATCAGATAAGTAGAGTGACGTTTTTTTATAGCATCTGAAAGCCACCATCCAATTCCGAATACGGCAAAAATTCTAAAAACTGTTAGGATTAGTTTTCCATATTCTCCTGGTATTTTTGTCCCCCATGCCATTCCTTCATTTTCTATAAAATGAATTCTAAACCAATCAAAAATTACAACTTCTTCACCTAAAACAAAGTTTGTTTTTACATAGATTTTTGAAAGCTGATCGACAATTAAAACTAAAAATATAAGGAAATACGCTTTTCGTAATGACATTTTAAGGAATTTTGATGGGCAAAAATAGTAATTAAATCAAAAAAAACGTCCCTAAAGGAACGTTAATTCTTTGCTGTAAGTCTAAACCTCATCAGTTTTCATTAAACACAGTCCGAAAATCTACTTTTTTGCTGTTGCAGGACTATCAGCAAAAAAATTAGAAATAGATTTAAGCAACCCCTTTCCTTCTGCCCCTGCGGTACTTTTTTTTGCCGCAGCTTTGCTCAAATCAGATTTAAATTTTGTTCTTAACTTCTCAAATTCCTTCATTCTGCTCTCAACATCAGAATTTACATCTTTGAATTTCAATACTTTAGCCATACTGTAAGTTTTATAAGTAAAAAAATAAAATAATAACGATTTGATATTACAATGATACATATTTTAATTTATATTTGTTAATAAAATTAACAATTGTTTAGTTATTACAATAAAAAAATTGCCGAACCGATGTGAAATACCACCTATTTTTAACAACATCCTTAATCCTACAAAAATATGAACGAAATCACTTCTGCATTAAATGACTTTTTAACCACTACCAAAGCAACTGCGGCTTTAATTTTAAACGGAAAAGGAAAACTCATCACCTCTCTGAATTTAGATTATGGAGACAGTGTTGCTGCTATGAGTGCAGCAATTTTATCAATGAGTGAAAAGTTTCTCCTTGATCTAGAAAAAGGACTACTTAAACAACTTTATCTAAAAACCTCCGAAGGTGTAGTTATTGGAAACAAAATAAGTGGTACGAATTTCGTCATTGTGTTTTCAAAAGAAGGAAGCAACCTTGCCTTATTAATGCGTTCAACTGATGAACTATCCTCAGAACTTAGTAAAAATTCCCTATTGAAATAACATAAATCTATTAACCACAAACCCAAAAACTATGAGCAACGATTTTTTAAACGTGTTTTTAAATGAGATGAAAACTAATGTAAATGGCTTTATTGCTGTATCTGTAACTGAAATTGAGTCAGGATTAAGCTTTGGCAATTTAACTATTGATCCAGCTTTTGATCCAGAATTAGCAGCAGCTTACAACCTTGAAGTTGTAAAAGCTAAATTAAATGCAGTAAAAGCTTTAAACTTAAATCAAGATATCGAAGATATTTTAATTACGCTTTCAAATCAAATTCACGTTATCGACATTTCTCCTAACAAAAAATTCATGATTTATTTGGCTGCTGATGCACAAAAAGCAAATCTTGGAATGACAAGAGCCGTTTTAAGAAAACACAAAGCAGACTTAGAAAAAAATCTTGCTTAATTTTCATTATTCTTAAAATTAGAACTGTCTGAAATTGGGCAGTTCTAATTTAAACATACTTCTTTTGCCTCTGCAATTACGATTCCTACAAAAAGCAAATCCAAAAAACAGCAGCTACCTTTTACTTTGAAAACAAATTCTTTCAAATAGATCTAAACAACAGCATTACTATTCCTTAAAAACATTAAACAAAAAAAACGCCCCTAAAAGGAGCGTTATTTTTTGGATAGATATATTTATTATCTCTGCAAATTTTTAGCTTCGATACTCATTGTTGCATGAGGAACGATTTTAAGCCTTTCTTTGCTGATTAATTTACCTGTTACTTTGCAAATACCATATGTTTTATTTTCAACACGGAATAGCGCATTTTTTAAATCGCGAATAAACTTTTCTTGTCTGATAGCCAACTGAGAGTTTGCTTCTTTAGACATTGTTTCGCTTCCTTCTTCAAAAGCTTTAAAAGTTGGAGAAGTATCGTCTGTTCCGTTATTTAAATCGTTCATATAAGCACTTTTGATCAAATCAAGATCTTCTTGTGCTTTTTTTATTTTGCTTTGTATTATTTCTTTGAACTCCGCCAAATCAGCGTCAGAGTATCTTGTAATTTCATCTATCATAGTATTTATCTTATTTTGAAATTAATATCACTGTTTTAATATCATCAAACTCAATTTCTGTGCCGTTTTCTAAAGCGTCTACAAAAACCAAATCATCTGTTAATGTCTCAGACTTAATATAGTCTTCATTTTTCAAAATAGCTTCTTCTAAAAGTCCATTTCGTTTAATTTGAACTTTGATCTTATCAGTAACTTCAAATCCTGAATCTTTACGGATATTCTGAATTCTGTTTACTAATTCTCTCGCGATCCCTTCATTTTTCAATTCTTCAGATATTGTAATGTCAAGCGCAACTGTAATTCCATTTGAATTTGCAACCAGCCATCCTTCGATATCTTGCGATGTTATTTCGACGTCTTCTAATGATAAAGTTACATTATTTCCAGAAATAACAATATCCAGCGTTCCCTGCTTATCTAACTGATTAATCTGTTCTGCCGAAAAAGCTTGTATCTCTTTAGAAATCAGACCCATATCCTTTCCAAAACGAGGTCCCAATGCTTTAAAATTAGGTTTAATTTGCTTTACCAAAATACCTGAATCATCATCTAAAAGCACGATTTCTTTCACGTTTACTTCGGCTTTTACAAGCTCAGAAATAGCCTCAATTTCAGCTCTCTGATTCTCGTCAAGTACTGGTATCATTACCTTTTGCAGCGGTTGACGTACTTTGATCATTTCCTTTTTACGAAGAGATAAAACTAAAGAAGAGATTGTCTGCGCCTTCTGCATTTTACTCTCTAACGTTTTATTAACAAAGTTTTCGACAAATTTTGGGAATTCAGCCAAGTGAACACTGGCGAATTGCTCAGTTTGCGTTGAACTTGTCAAATCTCTGTACAACTTATCCATGAAAAAAGGAGCGACTGGAGCGCTTAATTTACTTATCGTTAATAAACAAGTATAAAGCGTTTGGTAAGCTGCAATTTTATCATGAGCATATTCTCCTTTCCAGAAACGACGACGACACAAACGAACGTACCAGTTACTCAAATTCTCCTGAACGAATTCAGAAATAGCTCTTGTAGCTTTTGTCGGCTCATAATCCTCATAACATTCATCAACAAACTTTACTAAAGTATTCAGCTCAGATATGATCCACTGATCGATTTCTGGTCTTTCGTTTAACGGAATTTCTGCTTCAGCATATTTAAATCCATCAATATTAGCATATAATGAGAAAAATGAATACGTGTTATATAAAGTTCCAAAGAATTTACGACGAACCTCAGCGATTCCTTCGATGTCAAATTTCAAGTTATCCCAAGGATTTGCATTTGAAATCATGTACCAACGTGTAGCATCAGGACCGTATTCTGCAATGGTTTCAAAAGGATCTGTTGCGTTCCCTAAACGTTTCGACATTTTTTGTCCGTTTTTATCCAAAACAAGACCATTCGAAACTACATTTTTATAGGCAACTTTATCAAAAACCAAAGTTCCGATAGCGTGTAAAGTATAAAACCACCCGCGCGTTTGATCAACTCCTTCTGCAATAAAATTTGCTGGAAAATCTTTATTATCGTCAATTTTATCTTTGTTTTCAAAAGGATAATGCCATTGTGCATAAGGCATTGCTCCAGAATCGAACCAAACATCAATTAAATCGCTTTCACGTTTCATTGGCTGCCCTGAAGCTGAAACTAAAGTAATCTGATCAACTACATTTTTATGCAAATCAATTAAATCATAATTAGATTCAGACATATTTCCGATTTCAAAACCTTTGAATGGATTTTCTTTTTGAAAACCTGCTTCGATAGATTTCTCGATCGCATTGTACAATTCTTCTACAGAACCAATAAGAACTTCTTCTTTTTTGTCTTCAGTTCTCCAAATTGGCAACGGAATTCCCCAATATCTAGAACGAGATAAGTTCCAGTCGTTAGCATTTTTAAGCCAATTTCCAAAACGTCCTTCACCAGTAGACTTAGGTTTCCAATTGATAGTTTCGTTCAGGTCGAACATTCTATCTTTTACATCGGTTACTTTAATGAACCAAGAGTCTAGAGGATAATATAATAACGGCTCATCAGTTCTCCAGCTGTGTGGATAACTGTGTACGTATTTTTCAACCTTAAAGGCTTTATTTTCTTCTTTTAATCGAATAGCAATTTCAACATCAACAGAACGCTCTGGCGCTTGTCCTGCATCATAATATTCATTCTTAACGTATTTACCAGCAAGTTCACCAACATGCGAAGTGAATTTTCCTTGCAAATCTACTAAAGGAACAGCAGTTCCGTTTTCGTCTAAAACCAACATTGGCGGAACTTCTGGTTTTGCTTCTTTTGCTACTTTAGCATCATCTGCGCCAAAAGTCGGCGCTGTATGCACAATTCCCGTTCCGTCTTCCGTAGTAACGAAATCTCCAGAAATCACTCTAAATGCATTTTCAGGATTCTGATATGGCAATACGTAAGGCAATAACTGTTCGTAACGGATTTCTACTAAATCTGCTCCTTTTGCTTCGGTTAAGATTTTGTACGGAAGTTTTTTATCGCCGTTTTTAACGTTATCAAAATCAGCGTCATCTTCACTTAAGAAAAATCCTTTTCCGAATTGTTTTCCAACTAAGTTTTTAGCCAAAACAACATTGATTGGCTCAAAAGTATATTGATTGAAAGTTTTTACTAAAACATAATCAATTTTTGGTCCAACTGTCAAAGCTGTATTCGATGGTAATGTCCAAGGCGTTGTCGTCCAAGCTAAAATGTGGATATCTCCAAAACCTTGTAAAAAGCTTGGAAGCGTCTCTGGCAAAGTTTTGAATTGCGCTACAATTGTAGTATCTGTAACATCTCTGTAAGCTCCAGGCTGATTAACTTCGTGAGAAGATAATCCAGTTCCCGCTTTAGGAGAATATGGCTGAATCGTGTACCCTTTGTACAACAAACCTTTATCATAGATTTGTTTTAAAAGCCACCAAACAGATTCCATATATTTTGGTTTATAAGTTACATATGGATCTTCCATATCTACCCAATACCCCATTTTTTCGGTCAAATCATTCCATACGTCGGTATAACGCATAACGGTTTTTTTACACGCTTCGTTATATTCTTCGATAGAAATTGTTTTACCAATATCTTCTTTTGTAATTCCTAGTTCTTTCTCAGTACCTAATTCTACAGGCAAACCGTGAGTATCCCATCCGGCTTTTCTTTTTACCTGAAAACCTTTTTGAGTTTTATATCTGCAAAAAATATCTTTAATCGCACGTGCCATTACGTGGTGAATTCCTGGTAATCCATTTGCTGAAGGCGGACCTTCAAAAAATACGTAAGGTTCTGCACCTTCGCGAGTAGTTACACTCTTTTCAAATATATTTTCTTTCTTCCAAAAATCAAGAACTTCAGACGCTACAGTTGGCAAGTCAAGTCCTTTGTATTCAGTAAATTTTGTGCTCATTTTATCCTTTTCTTAAACGAGGTGCGAAAGTAAGGAATTTTGAGGGAAATAGAGAAAAGATGACGGAAAAAAGACTAATAACAGGTAATTTCACGTGGATTCCGCAAAAAAAAACAGCCTTTTGGCTGATTTAAGAGAAAACTTCCTTTAAAATATCTAAAGATTTCGGCTTTTTGAATCCATCTAAATGAAAACTATAGTAATCAATAATAATTTTTAGCAGAATTTGCCTTTCTAAAACATGAAAAACTTTTTGATCGTTATCAAATTTTAAATCGAGTAATTTTTTCAGCAAATTGGTTTCGTGCTCGGAAAGTGTATTTCCACCTGAAAAAAGTGTAAAAACTCCATCATTCATCTCAAAATGAGGTAGATCTATTTCGGAAACATCTGGATAAAAGCCTAGATATTTTGTAATTTCTAAAAGTAAAATCAAATGAAAATTCGAAATTTCATCATGATGATCCAGCCAAGTCAATGCAGTTTCTAAAAACACAAAAAGTGATTCGTTTTTTTCTTCTTCTTGAATAGAATAATGAAGCATTTCTGAAAGAAACATTACCATTGTGCTTTTTACAAGATCTGTATGAATGCTTTGAAAAGGAACTGCGGTTTTTATCTCTTTAAAATTTTCTAAAGTGCCTTTGTTTTTATGTACAGCTTCAATTTCTAAAATAGACAATGGCTGAAAATAAGCAATTTTCTGACTCGCTTTTCTACTGGAAAACGCATCACGCACAAAATAAGACTTCAAGCCGCTTGAAAGCGTAAAACATTTTACGATCAGACTTTTTTCTTGAAATTTTAAAGAGGAAATTACTATGGCTTTTGTTTTAACGAGCACTTTTATATTTTTAGATTATGAGACTTCTTAGACTTTAGATGTCTTAGATTGTTAGAATTTTGATTATAAACTTTTGCCTATATCTTCTTAGTTATTTAGCAATTATCTAATTATCATCACTTTTTTAACTTTTGTTTCTCCTCCGTCTTGCGCCGAGATAAAAACCATATACACACCAGAGGCTACTTTATATTTACCAAAAGCGGTTGTATCCCATTCTATTGTACCGCCTTCTGAAGTAGTTTCGAAAACAAGATTCCCTTCAATATCGGTAATTTTAACATTGGCTTTATCTAGCAATCCTGCCACTTTTACGGTTCCTGAATAGGTTGGACGAACTGGATTTGGATACACATAAACATTGCTCAAATCATCATTGGCTCCAGTTGCAACTCCTTTAAACGAAATCATTCCTTTGTTGGTTGCTATAAAAACTTCACCAGTTACGCTATTAATCTTAATATCATTCACCATATTACTTGGCATTGGCGAGTTATTTATAGTAAAATGATATTTTGTTTCCTGCCCGTTAGGTGAAACCATAAAAACTCCAGAATCAGCCGTTCCAATCCATTTATTATTTGATCCGTCTACTGCGATAGAAGTAATAAACTGTTCGTACATTAATTCTTGAGCCAAATTATCTTCCATAATAATGATCGGATTTGCTTTTAACTGGCTGTCAGATTGAAAACTTCCCACGTTTGACAAAACTCTTAATCCTTTTGTAGTTCCTATCCAAAGTTGATTTTTAGTATCTATTACCACTGATCTCACATCTGCAGCTGGTAAATTTCCTGCATCAACGCCAAATGTCATTTTCTTGAATGTATTTGTAGTTTCGTTAAAAGCAATCACACCTTCGTTACTTGTCGAAATCCATTTGGTATTATTTCTATCAATAACAATATTAGCATAACTGGTTGTTTCTGCATTATTCAAAATTGAGCTGGTTGCGTAACTCTGCCATTGTCCGTTTGCTTTCAAAACTTTCAATCCGTTTTTAATCCTGCTGTTTGTTATCCAAAGATTTCCAGTTTTATCAAATGCGGTTCCATTTATACGAACATCTTTATAATTTGGTCCTTCATAAGTTATGCTTTCTAGACCGCTGTTTTTTTCGTTATACAAAAAGTTAGGAATATCATTCTCTACTCGCAGCAAACCTGAGAAAAAAGAACTTGCATAGACTTGTTTTTCATTTTTAGGATTTACAATAATTCTTGTTATAGATTTTGCATCAAGCACGTCAGAATATGGAATATTCAACCAACTAGAAGACGCGTATTTACTAATTCCATAACTATCCAAATCATACGGATTGTAATAAGTATCATAATCTCCGTAAACTGCCCAAAGCACATTTGGCGTAACATCTAATGAAAAAATGTTATTTCTAAAAGGCCCCGCCGGCGTACTATTTACAAAAACTCCAGCACTACTGAGCGAAGAAGTCATCAATCCTTTGTCTTTTGTTCCAATATACAATAAATCTCCAACCGCTGTGGCACAGGTAAAAACTAAGCTGTTATCTAGAACCTGGGTATTTGAAATCTGACGACTTAAAATCATCTGATTATTATAAACATATACTGTATTAGGGATTGTAATAAACAAATTGTGGTTTACTGCCCGCATATCAGAAGAAGACTGAGGAAGTTGTAAAAACCCAATAAAATTAATTGAATTATAACGATGAACATAACCCGAAGCGTTAATTGCTATCAGCTCTGAATCTAAAGCCTCAACACTTGACCAATCCCCAGCATTTACAACAGTCCATTGACTAAAATCGTTTAGGCTAACACTTGCTGCATCTGCTTTTCTCATTCCTGACGAAGTGGCCGCAAAAATAAAACCGTTAAAAAAAGCGGTTTGCTTTACGCTTATTTCAGCACCATTATCTCCTATAAAATAAGTATCACCAAACTGCAATGTCGCCAAATTGAACTGTACAATTCCAAAATCACACGCAACATAGAGCAATCCGTTATGCTCCATTATATGATTGATCTTTTTTAAATTTGAAGGAAGCTGTTTATTTATAATATCGACTTTCTTGGTTATACTTCCATCAGTTTCATTAATAATAATCATCAAACCATTTTCGTAACCAACGATTGTTTTTTTGAAAGCTTCACTATGATAAACCGTAGAAATTGTCTGCCCTGAAAGACCATCGACGGTTGTTTTTGTCTTCAAAACATTTGACGCGGCGTTTTTAAAAAACAGTGCATTTTCTGATGCGGCAAAAACTGTATTTGGAGACTCTGAAATATCTTTAATTTCATTGAAAGAAAAATAACCCTGCCATGATAATTGACTTTGAGCAAAACCAAATTGAAACAAAGTCAAAAACAAAATGTATAGCGCCTTTCTTGTCATTATTACTATATTCAGATAGACAAATATACTATAAACAAGTACATTTAATTTTTGTTACTGCACAAAAAAAATGCTCTCGATTCATCCTGAAAGACAAATGAGAGCATTTTTCAATTGTAATTAATCTTATACTACACCTTGAGCAAGCATAGCATCGGCAACTTTAACAAATCCGGCAATGTTAGCTCCTTTTACGTAGTTTACATAACCATCTTCTTCTGCACCGTATTTTTTACATTGGTTGTGAATTCCAACCATGATATCTTTTAATCTTAAATCTACTTCTTCACTTGTCCAGTTTAAACGAATTGAGTTTTGTGTCATTTCTAATCCAGACGCTGCAACTCCACCAGCATTCGCTGCTTTTCCTGGAGCAAAAAGTACTTTATTATCTAAGAACAATTTAATAGCATCTAAAGTCGAAGGCATGTTTGCCGCTTCAGTTACACATAAAACGCCATTATCAATAAGTTTCTGAGCATCATCTCCATTCAATTCATTTTGAGTAGCACAAGGAATAGCGATATCTACTTTTACTTCCCAAGGGCTTTTCCCTTTATGGAAAACAGCATTTGGATATTTCTCTAAATATCTTTCGGCTCTGTTATCTCCACTCGCTCTCATTTCGACCATATGATCGATTTTCTCGCCAGAGATTCCTTCTTCATCATAAATATAACCATCAGGACCAGAAATAGTAACCAGTTTACCTCCTAATTCGTTTATTTTTAAAGCAACTCCCCAAGCTACATTTCCAAATCCAGAAATAGCAACTCTTTTACCTTTAATATCGTGTCCAATAGTACGAAGCATTTGATCTGTAAAGTAAACAACTCCGTAACCTGTAGCTTCTGGTCTAATCAAAGAACCACCGTAAGCAATTCCTTTTCCAGTTAAAACTCCAGTAAACTCATTTCTAATTCTTTTGTATTGACCAAAAAGGTAACCAATTTCTCTTGCTCCAACACCAATATCACCAGCAGGAACATCTAAGTCTGGACCAATATGACGGCATAATTCAGTCATAAATGATTGACAGAAACGCATGATCTCTCCATCAGATTTTCCTTCAGGATCAAAATCAGAACCTCCTTTTCCACCACCCATTGGCAGTGTTGTCAAACTATTTTTAAAAACCTGTTCGAAGGCCAAAAATTTCAAAACAGATAAATTTACTGTGTGATGAAATCTAATTCCTCCTTTGTAAGGTCCAATTGCAGAATTCATTTGAATTCTAAAACCTCTATTTACAATTATTTCTCCTTTGTCGTCAACCCACGGAACTCTAAAAATTATAGATCTTTCCGGCTCAGCAATTCTAAGAAGTAAATTTTTTCCGTCATACTTCTTACGTTCTGCGATAAATGGGATTACGGTTTCTGCAAATTCTCTAACAGCTTGAAGAAATTCTGGCTCATTTGGATTTTTTGACTCAACTTGAGCCATAAATTCATTTATTTTTTGTTCCATTTTTTTAAATAAATTATTCAAATAATAGTTTAACTTTTAACCCTTTAAAATAAGAAAATACGTTTTAAGAAAACGTTTTCGTTACAACTGACAAAGATACATCAAAATGATCATGCATTGTTATTTTTTTTCGTTTTTGAAGAAGAATTGTGTTATTTCTAAACAAACAATCAAATACAATTTTTCCCTTTCGAATTTACATCCAATTGCAGCACTTAAAGTTAGAAAATTAAGTGTTTTGTTACCAATTTTCTAATAGAAGATCATAATATTTTGAATAGATCACGTTTTTTATATATTTACCCAATATTTAAAAGCCTTAAAAATGTGTAAACGCCTATATTTCATTATTTTCGCCTTGTTGGGAATTTCAACAATAAATGCGCAGTCATCTCTTGCACATGAAATAGGAATTATGTTTGGCCCCGTAACTTTTCAATCAGATTATGGGGAAAGAAATAACTTTGACACAAATGTTGCCAATACAGGTTTTGGCATCGGAATTATTCACTTTCTCAACTTTTCTTCAAATAATAACAAAGAGCATTTTTTTTCCGAACACTTCAAAGTACGCACTGAGTTTTCATTCACTAAAACTAATCTTCATCATTTTGGCAAATGGGTTAGTAAAAATCCTCCAACATTAGGAGTCCAAAGACTTAAAGCCATGAGCGGAAGTACAAGTACAATAAATCTTGGACCGCAATTAGAGTTTTCTCCATTTATGAAAATTCACGATTACGAGAATAGTCCTGGAAGTTTAAGCCCGTATGTAAGTTTAGGTTTTCTTGCTAGTTATTACTCAACTAAAGCAAAATCTAGTTTAGGCGAATTAGGAACTATAGAAACAACGCCATTAAAATACCTAACTCCTTCTGATGGTCGTGAACATGGCTATTCAACCGAAAGTAATTTAGTCTTATCAGCAACTGCGGGCGCAGGTGTTCACTACAAATTAACCAATATGAGTGACTTAATGTTTGAAGCCCGTTTTCAAGTCTTTAATTCTGACTGGGTCGATGGTTTAAATCCAAACAAGGACATTTACAAAGAAAACAAATCAAACGATTCGCAAGTCTGGTTTAATGCGGGATACATTTATTATTTAGATTTCTAAAAAAATAGGATAAAAAAAATCCAAATACAAATAGTTAAATGTATTGGATTTTTTATTTGAAAATTTAACCTTTATGCTAAAGCTTGTTCTAGATCTGCAATTAAATCTTCGGCATCTTCAATACCTACACTTAATCGAACTAAATCATCAGTAATACCAACTTCGGCTCTTTTATCAGCTGGAATAGAAGCATGTGTCATTAAAGCTGGATGATTCGCCAAAGACTCTACTCCTCCCAAAGATTCTGCCAGAGTAAAAACTTTTAATTTCTCTAAAAATGCAATAGAATCTTCTTTTTTACCTGATTTAAAAGTAAAAGAAACCATTCCGCCAAAAGCCTTCATTTGTTTCTTAGCGATTTCGTGAAACGGATGGCTTTTTAATCCCGGATAATAAACAGTATCAATTTTTGGATGATTGCTTAAAAACTCCACCACTTTTTCTCCGTTTTCACAATGTCTCTGCACTCTTAACGAAAGTGTTTTGATTCCTCTTAAAACCAAAAAACTATCCATTGGTCCAAGTGTAGCACCAGTTGCAAATTGTTGAAAATGCAATTGATCTCCCAAAGCCTCATCTTTCACAATTAAAGCACCGGCTATAACATCAGAATGCCCGCCTAAATATTTTGTAGCGGAGTGCATCACAATATCTGCTCCTAAATCAAGAGGTTTTTGCAAATAAGGTGTTGCAAAAGTATTATCAACGGCAAACAAAATTTTATTCTCTTTTGTGATTTTGGCTACTTCCTCAATATCTGCCAATTTCATCAACGGATTTGTAGGCGTTTCTACCCAAACCAGTTTCGTGTTTTCATTAATTAATGACTTCAATTTTTCAATATCTGTCATATCTACAAAATGAAATTTAATTCCGGAATCTTTATAAATACGAGAAAACATTCTGTATGTTCCTCCATATAAATCATCCATTGCTATAATTTCATCGCCAGCTTTAAACGATCTTAAAATACAATCTGTCGCTGCTAAACCTGATGAAAAAGCTAAACCGCGAGTACCGTTTTCAATACTTGCTAATGCATTTTCTAAAGCGCTTCGAGTTGGGTTTGACGCTCGGCTATATTCGTAATCAGCCAAAGGTTTCCCTGGGCTTGTTTGAATAAAAGTTGAAGTTTGATACACCGGAGGCATAACAGCTCCCGTACTTGGATCATGATGTTGACCACCGTGTATTACCTTAGTATTGAATTTCATATCGTTATAAATTTTAGATCTTTATTTACAGCACAAATTTACCGTTTAATTTATTTTATCGTGACACAACTTCTTACCTTTGTATTTAATTAACACTTATTGATATGAAACATTGTTCTTTTTTAATCTTTTTGTGTTTGATTTTTATAAGCTGCAATAAAGGACTTTCATTTGAAAATGAAACGTTTGAAGAAAAATCAACTATTCCGTGCAAAAATGACTGCCCAAAAATCAGCATCGATATTCCGATCGCAAAAAATAGTTCGCTTGCGGCTGATAGTATCAACAAGAAAGTTTTTGCGGTGGTAAAAGAAATCATTTATTTTGGAGAAGACTCTATAAAAGTGAATGACTATAAATCATTGTCAAAATCTTTTATTACATCCTACGAAGAAATGCATCAAAAATTCCCAAATGACACTTTTGGCTGGGAAGGAAAAATAACTGGAAATGTAGAATTTGAATCAGATCAAATTTTAAATATTAAAATAGATCATTATACTTTTACCGGAGGAGCTCATGGTTACCAAGGATTTCGATCTTTACTTTTTAATTTAAAAACAGGCAAAACCATTTTTAACAATCAGCTTTTTAAAAATGAAAAAGATTTTCTGGCTTTCGCCGAAAAGGAATTCAGAACTCAATATAAAATTCCGCAAAAATCAAATATAAACGCAACAGGATTAATGTTTGAAAATGATAAATTTCATTTACCTCAGAACATTTTCTATACAGACAAAGGCTTGCTTCTTTACTACAATTCATACGAAGCAGCATCTTACGCCGATGGTCCAAAAAAGATTCTGTTTCCTTATGACAAAGTCAGTAAATATTTAAGGTTTCAATAATTTATGTTAACAGGCTTTTAAATTAGACACGCTGCGGTGGCATCTCTACAGAAAAAAACTTAGAACCTCAGCATCTCAGTACCTTAGTACCTTTCCTACTGAACATCATATTTCATTTTGCGCAAAACACGTAAAGCCTCTTTAAAAGACAAATACACTTGCCCAAAAGGCTTCAACAACAACTTAGCATCTATCAGTTTTTGTTTGGCTTCTTCGAAACCATTCAAATAACAAATCATAAAAGTCGAAGGAAGGTTCTCTAGATCTTTTAATTCCCGTTCTGATAAAGCAATCCCTTTTTGCAATTTTTGAAGTAATGCCATATTCGAATTGTAAATATGGTAAAGCATTTTTCGATTGAATTCTGGCGGCTGAAAAAGTATTTCGCGATCAATTTTATAGTAGCCATTATCAAAAAAATGGATAGTTTGTTTTTCTAAAGGATAATAACTCGTTTTATCGTTTAACCCAAGCGGCACATATTCTGTTATCGTAAAACTATCGTCGTCGTAAACAATCGTAACAACATCTTGTGCCGAATAAAACAGTTTAATTTGCTCGTTGATTAATTCAATATCAACTCGAGACAAGAATGTTTTATCACGAGATTTTTTAGGAACTCCAGCCCAGCAAATCACAAATAATTCTTTAAAAACGTAATATTTGGGCGACATGTCTTTATGCCTGAAATTCATAAAATCAATTACGCCGTCCAGTGTATATTGAATACTGTTTCGGGAACTATTTTCGATACCAATTACCGTTTCTGTATTTTGATAATTTTTTTCAACTTCTTCACTAATTTCTAAAGGAATCGAATTACTACCTCGTCTCACAAAAATACTGTTAGTAAGAATGGTGTGAATTCCTTTTTTGAAATAGGAAATTTTGCTTTTAGGTTTAATCGTAACTAATCCAACTACTTTATCTTTTGGCAGATTTGGAAACGGTACATTTTCATATTGAATTTTAGGAGGGTTTTCAAGGAAAGCATTTACAAGATTTTGAATACGGCTGTCATCAAAAAAATCGTCTCCTACAATCTCATTATCATGATCTTCAACACCAACAACGATATAAGAATTATTGGTTGGATTTGAGTTTGATAATGCACAAATGTGCTTCAAAAACTTACCCTTTCCTTCTCTGGAATGCAAATTCAACTGCCTTTTTTTATCATAAAAACTGCTCTCGTCATTGTGAGCAAGTAGGTTTTTTATTAAAAGGCGTTTATTGATCATTCTTTTTTAGATTATTAGACTAGCTTAGACTTTTAGACTCCTTAGATTTTTACCGTAATAAACTTCAAATCTAAGAAGTCTAAGTTAATCTAAAAAATCTAAATTAGTCTCTTTTAACAATAGTCGAAGATGCTTGTGCTGTACTCATCACAACTAAATCGGCAATATTTACATGATACGGTCTTGAAACTACAAAATGAATAATATCTGCGATATCTTCTGCCTGCAGCGGTTCAAAACCTTTGTAAACATTTGAAGCTCTTTCGGCATCTCCTTTAAAACGCACTTCACTAAATTCTGTTTCTACCATTCCGGGATGAATGGCTCCCACTCTAATTCCAAACGGATTTAAATCAATTCGCATTCCTGCAGTAATAGCATCGACAGCATGTTTCGTTCCGCAATACACATTCCCGTTCGGATAAACTTCTTTTGCAGCAGTTGAGCCAATATTAATGATATGTCCAGATTGTTTTGCTGTCATTTTAGGAATTACAGCTTTTGAAACGTACAAAAGTCCCTTTACATTAATATCAATCATGGCATCCCAATCGTCTAAATCTCCTGTTTGAATTGGATCTAAACCGTGCGCATTTCCTGCATTATTAATCAAAACATCAATGTCTGAAAAACCTGCAGGAAGAGATTCTATTTTTTGAAGAACATCATTTTTATCACGAACATCAAAAGAAAGCGAATGCACTTCGGTAAAAGCAGAAAGTTCTTTTTCTAATTCTTCTAAACGTTCTTTACGCCTTCCGCAAAGAATAATTTTATAGTTATTTTTTGCTAAAATTTGAGCGGTTGCTTTTCCTATTCCGCTTGTCGCTCCAGTAATTAGGGCTGTTTTTTTCATTTTATTTTTTTTCATTTTGCTACAGATTAAAAGGATTTTTTAATCTGTGAGAATCCTTTTAATCTGTGACAAAATATTTTAATTCTTATTTTTCCAAATTCAACACCATATTAAGCGCCGTCCAAGTTTCACCTTCTACTTCTCTTATTAGCTTTTTATCTGGATTTATATAGAATCCTACTTTTTCGTAACATTTTATAGCGCCAATATTAAAATCAAAAACATTCAATTCGATATGTCGCTCTTTTCGGTTTTCAAAAATGAACTTCAACAATAAAAACACCATTTGCTCACCAATTCCTTTTCCTCTTTGATTTTCATCAATAATAAGAATTCGTCCAAGTTTTGCAGAATCATCTTTAAAATAAATTTCAGAATGTCCTATCGTAGTGTCATCAGAAGTATTTACAACTCTAAAAGCAATTCTGTTTTCATCAGAAAGTGTTTTATCTATTTGCTGTTCCGTTAACGGAAAAATAAATTCAGGCCCGCCAAATTGCATTAATTCTTTTGCATTTTTGATGGAATTAATCAATTCTGGATAAAACTCTTTAGTAAACTTTTCTAGTCGAATCATTTTAGAATATATCAATTAAGGCACATCGTCGCCCATACTTTCAGTCCAAATTGCAAACCAGTCTTCTTTATCCATTTCCAGTTCAACCGCTTTCATTAACGCTTGAATTCTAGCAATGTTTACTGTTCCTGCAATTGGAATAACTCCCGATGGATGTTTTAAAATCCAAGCAAGCAAAAGCGTATCAGAACCAAAACCGTATTTTTGAACTAAATCTGCCAGTAATTTTTTCAAACGACGCGTTTTTTTCGTGTCTTCTCTAAATACTGTTCCAAGCGGATTCCATGACAACGGACGGATTCCGTGCGTTTGCATATAATCTAAACTTCCATCAACCATTGCTTCATAATGAGTTGCCGAAAATTGAACCTGATTGTAACTCACTTCTGTTTTCTGACGAATCAATTCAGTTTGAGAGCTGGTGAAATTTGAAAGTCCAAAATCAACAATTTTCCCTTCTGATTTTAATTTTTCAACAGCTTCCGCAATTTCGTCAGCCTGCATTAATGGGCTTGGTCTGTGCAATAAAAACACATCAACAAAATCTGTTTTTAATTTTTTAAGAGATTCTTCGACAGACCAAATAATATATTCTTTAGAATAATCGTAATGCTTGATTTTGTTAGTACGGCTTTCAGCAATCATCTGAATACCGCATTTAGTAATTAATTGTAGTTTTTCGCGCGAAATTTTGCTGGCTTTAAATGCTTTTCCAAAATCGGCTTCAGTGGTGTAGCCTCCATAAATATCGGCATGATCAAAAGTGGTGATTTTATTTTCGACACAAATTTGTATCATATTCTCCATCTCTTTAGTTGTTAGGTTTTTATCCCAAACTCCCCAATTCATAGTGCCCGAAATAATAGGCGATAATGCTGTTTTACTCATGGTTTTATTGTATTATTTTTGCTAATATGTATGCTTTTTAAAAGCATAATCATCAAAGTTCTTAAAAATATAAAAATAGATTCACAATTCGTCCTTAAAATTAGAACTTTGGTCGAAGTTTTAACCATTCTTTAACATCTTACTTCTCAAAAAATAGTCAATTTGCACTCTCAAAATTCAGGCATAAAAATCAAGGTTTTAAAAATATTTATATGGAAGAAAATACAACGACTTTAGACATTAGAGCGATAAATGAAAAAATTGAGAGAGAAAGCGCTTTTATAGACCTTCTTACAATGGAAATGAACAAAGTTATTGTGGGTCAGAAACATATGGTCGAGCGTTTGTTGATTGGTCTTTTAGGTCAAGGACATATTTTGCTTGAAGGAGTACCTGGATTAGCAAAGACGTTAGCGATTAATACTTTGTCTCAAGCAGTTCAAGGATCTTTCAGCCGCATCCAGTTTACCCCTGACTTATTGCCTGCCGATGTTATTGGAACGATGATTTACAACATCAAAGCAAACGAATTTTCTATTAAAAAAGGGCCAATTTTTGCCAACTTCGTACTTGCCGATGAGATTAACCGTGCTCCTGCAAAAGTACAATCTGCTCTTTTAGAGGCGATGCAGGAAAAGCAAGTTACTATTGGTGACACCACTTTCAAACTAGACCGTCCGTTTTTAGTATTAGCAACTCAAAACCCTGTTGAGCAAGAAGGAACTTACCAATTACCAGAAGCGCAGGTTGACCGTTTTATGCTTAAAACTGTAATTGATTATCCAAAAATCGACGAAGAGCGTTTTGTAATTCGTCAAAACTTAAAAGGATCTTACGAAAAAGTAAACCCTGTAGTTTCTGTAGAACAAATTTTACGTGCGCAAGAAGCAGTTCGTGAAATTTATATGGATGAAAAAATCGAAAAATATATCTTAGATATCATCTTTGCTACTCGTTATCCAGAGAAGTACAAATTAGCCGACTTAAAACCTCTTATCAGTTTTGGAGCGTCTCCGCGTGGAAGTATCAATTTAGCAAATGCTGCTAAATGTTACGCTTTCATCAAACGTCGCGGATATGTAATTCCAGAAGATGTTCGTGCTGTTGTACATGATGTTTTACGTCATAGAGTTGGAATAACGTATGAAGCTGAAGCTGAAAACATTACTTCTGTAGACATTATCAACAAAATCGTAAACGAGATTGAAGTACCTTAAAAATTTGTTTCAAGTTTCAGGTTTCAAGTTGTTGCAAAACAAACTTGAAACTTTTAAACTTTAAACTTTAAACAAATAAAATGGATACAAAAGAGCTTTTAAAAAAAGTACGGAAAATAGAAATCAAAACCAAAAGACTGAGTAATCATATCTTTTCGGGAGAGTACCATTCTTCATTTAAAGGGCGCGGAATGACTTTTAGCGAGGTGCGCCAATACCAATATGGCGATGATATTCGTAATATAGATTGGAATGTTACCGCACGCTACAATGAAGCCCACGTAAAAGTTTTTGAAGAAGAACGCGAATTAACCATGGTTTTAATGGTTGATATTTCGGGCTCTGAGGGTTTTGGATCTAAAAGTCAGTTTAAAAAAGACATCGTCACCGAAATTGCGGCAACGATGGCTTTTTCGGCTACACAAAATAATGACAAAATTGGTTTAATCCTTTTTTCTGATAATGTAGAATTGTATATTCCGCCAAAAAAAGGACGCTCACACGTATTGAGAATCATTCGTGAATTGATCGAGTTTGAACCAAAAAGTCAAAAAACTGATATCGCTCAAGCCTTAAAATTTTTATCGGGAACTCAGAAAAAGAAAGCAATTGTTTTTATGATTTCTGATTTCATGTCTGAAAATTACGAGCAGACTTTAAAAATTGCTTCTAAAAAACACGACATTACAGGAGTTAGAGTATACGACCTTCGTGAAGAAAAAATTCCAAATTTAGGAATGGTCACAATGCTTGATGCCGAAACCGGTAAAATTCAATTGGTCGATACAGGTTCAAAAACCGTGCGAATGAATTACGAGAAACATTACCTTGAAAGAGTTAATTATTTCAAAGAAATTTTCAGTAAATCTGGAGCTGGCGTTGTAAACACAAGGGTTGACGAAAATTATGTAACCAAATTATTAGGCTATTTTAAATCAAGATAATTTAGATTATTAGACTTCTTAGATTGTTAGAATATTAGATTTCAAACAAGATTGAAGAATAAAAACATCAAAAAAAATCTGCTTAAATCTGTGCCATCTGCGTACCATTTTTAAGCTTTCGTTTTAGACTAAAATCTGAAATCAAAAATCAAATGAAATTAAAGTTTTACATATTTTTATTTTTACTTACTTCGACTGTTTTCGCTCAGCAAAAACAAGTTGAAACAAGCATTGATACTACAAAAAATAAAATTGGAGCGGAATTTAAGCTGACTCTTAAAACAACTGTAAATTCGAACTCGAAAGTAGTTTTTCCTAAACTGAAAAGAATTGGCGCTTTAGAAGTAATTCAATCGTACCCAATTGATACTGTTAAGAAAAATGACACTTACGAGTTAATTAAAAAATATGGCTTAACACAATTTGATTCAGGAAAATATGTAATTCCGAGTGTTCAGATTCTAATCGATAAAAAACCTTATTTATCAGATTCTATTAAAGTAGAAGTTGCCAATGTAAAAGTGGATACATTACAGCAAAAAATGTATGACATTAAAGACATTTCGACTGTTGACAACGGCATTGGCGATTGGTGGAAATATGTTTTAGCATTGATTATTATTTTAGGAATTGGTGCTTTTGTATACTGGTATGTTAAAAAACATCAGAAAAAGAAAATCGAAGAAGAAGTTTATAAAACTCCAATCGAAAAAGCGACTAGTTTATTAAACAATCTAGAGCAAAAGGAATTAGTTCAAAAAGGAGAAATTAAAGAATATTATAGTGAACTGACTGATATTGCTCGTAATTATATTGAAGAAGCCATTCATATTCCTGCAATGGAAAGTACAACTTCTGAATTAATTCAGGCAATTAGAACCGCTTCTACTAAAAAGAAAATGGCTTTAACGCCAGAAACGGTTGAAAATCTAGAACGTGTATTACGTCAAGCCGATTTAGTAAAATTTGCAAAATCTAAACCGCTGGATTTTGAAATTACAGATGACCGAAATAAAATTCAAAAAGTAATTCTAACGCTGAATAATGCTATTCCAACAGAAGTTCCAGCTGAAGAAGAAGATCAATTATTAAATGAAGCTCAAAAGCAAAAACAAATTCAGCTTCAATTAAAAAAACAAAGAAACAAACGTATTGCAATTGCTGCTGGTTCAGTTGTTTTTTTACTATTTGCAACAACAACTTTCTTTATTGCAACAAAAGGATTTGCATACGTAAAAGACAACATTATTGGGCATCCGTCTAAAGAATTATTAGAAGGAGAATGGGTAAAAAGTGAGTACGGAAATCCAGGCGTTATTATTGAAACTCCAAAGGTTTTAAAACGTATGGATGCTTTAAAAGCACTTCCGAAGGAAACAATGGCATTGATAAAAGAAATGCAGCTTTTTGCTTATGGCAGTATGATTGATAATTTTTATGTTGCCGTTTCTACAACTCAATTTAAAACGCCAACTGAGATTGATTTATCAAAAGCTTTAGAAGGAAGCCTAAAAGTAATTGAACTTCAAGGAGGTCAAAACATAATCGTTAAGCAAGAAGATTTCCAGACTAATCAGGGAATACAAGGTGTAAAAGGTTACGGAACGATGAGTATTTTAAATCCGACGACTAAAACAAGTACAAAAGCATATTACGAAATCTTGTTATTTAAACAAGATCAAGGATTACAACAGATAGTTATTTTACACGAGGAGGGCGATACATATGCTAACGACATCACAACCCGAATTTTAAATTCTGTTGAACTTAAAAAGGCAAGTAACTAATGAATAATAAGATCACTTTTTTAAATCCAGAATTTTTTTGGTTGTTTCTATTAATTCCAATCGCTATTGCTTGGTTTTTTTGGAAAAGAAATCAGCAGTCGGCTACATTAAAAATGAGCTCGACAGCAGGTTTTAAAAACAGCGAATCGTTATTAACAAAATTAAAACCTTTTCTATACGTTTTTAGAATCATTGCTTTATGTTCCTTAATTATTGCACTTGCAAGACCAAGAACGGTAGATATTAGCAATCAAACTAAAACAACAAAAGGAATTGATATTGTAATGGCAATTGACGTATCTGGAAGTATGCTTGCAAAAGATTTAAAGCCAAACCGTATGGAAGCTTTAAAAAGAGTGGCTGCAGATTTTGTTGAAGAAAGACCAAACGACAGAATTGGCTTAGTTTTATATGCTTCTGAAGCGTATACCAAAACACCTGTTACAAGCGACAAACCAATTATTCTTGAAGCAATAAAAGGAATTCGATATGATACTGTTCTGCAAGACGGAACTGGAATTGGAATGGGTTTAGCAACTGCCGTAAATCGTCTTAAAGATAGTAAAGCAAAAAGCAGAGTTGTTATTTTAATGACTGATGGTGTTAATAATGCCGGTTTTATTGAACCAGAAACTGCTGCAGATATTGCCAAACAATATGGTATAAAAGTATACACGATTGGTATTGGAACAAACGGAATGGCAGAATCTCCTTATGCATACGCACCAAACGGAGGTTTTTTATTCAAAATGCAGAAGGTTGAAATCGACGAAAGATTAATGAAAAATATCGCTCGAAAAACGGATGGAACGTATTTTAGAGCAACAAGCAACGACAAGTTAGCCGAAATATACAATGCAATTAACAAACTAGAAACAACAGAAATCCAAGAATTAAAATTCTATGATTACGACGAAAAATATAGAGGTTTTGTTTTACTAGCTGCCTTTTTACTATTGTTAGAAGTTGGTTTAAGAAACACGGTTTATAGAAGCTTTATTTAAAGAAATTCGAATAAAGATCTCGATAACACAGGGATTGGAATTTTAAAAATTATATGGAATTAGACGAAAAAAAATATTTATATCTCTTATTACTACTCCCAATTGTGGCGTGTATATTTCTTTTCAATATGTATTGGAAAAGAAAAAAACAACTTGAGTTTGGTGATTTAGAAATGGTAAAAAAATTAAGCCCGGAGCGATCTGTTTTTAAACCTGTATTAAAAATATCGATCTTGCTTTTGGCATTAGCGTTTTTAATTATCGGTTTGGTAAATCCAAAAATAGGAACCAAAATGGAAACCGTAAAACGCGAAGGTATTGATATTGTTTTTGCTGTTGACGTTTCTAGAAGTATGCTTGCAGAAGACGTTGCGCCAAATCGTTTAGACAAAAGTAAACAACTCGTTTCGCAGATTATTAATTCTCTAGGAAACGACAGAATCGGGATTGTTGCCTATGCTGGAAGTGCCTTCCCTGTTTTACCTATCACATCTGATTACAGCGTTGCAAAAATGTTCTTGCAAAGCATGAGTCCTGATATGGTTTCATCGCAAGGAACATCTCTTGATGAAGCAATTCGATTATCAGCTAAATATTTTGATGAAAAAAGCAAAACAAGCAAGCTTTTGATTTTAATTTCTGATGGTGAAGATCATTCAGAAGGAGCGTCGCTTGCTGCTGAAGAAGCCAACAAAATAGGAATGAAAATTATTACTGTTGGTGTTGGAACAGAAAAAGGAGGAACAATTCCGTTAAAAGAAAATGGCGTAGTTCGCAGTTATCAAAAAGATCAAAACGGAGAAACTGTTATTACTAAACTTAACCAAGAAGGCTTAAAAACTATTGCAAAAGCAACAAAAGGAGGCTATGTTTACGGCGGTAATACTAAAGAGGTTTTAGAATATATCAAAAATGCTTTAAATAACATTCAAAAAACAGAGTTTGAATCTACGCAAATGGCCGATTTTCAATCACAGTTTCAATGGTTCATCGGATTTGCTTTCTTGCTGTTGTTTGTAGACATTTTCCTTTTAGAAAGAAAAACCAATTGGATTAAAGAGTTGAATTTATTTAACGAGAAAAAATAAAGATTCCGCTTAAAACTCGGAACAAAAAATAAAAACATTAGAATGAAAAATTTACTTCTTTATATTTTACTAACGTTTTCTTTGGCAGTTTCTGCTCAGGAAAAAGATAAGACATTGCCTAGTGCCAATGAGGAATATAAGCAGAATAAATTTGTTGATGCCGAAGCTAATTATAGAATCTCTGCCTCAAAATTTCCTAAGCGCGCAGCAGCTCCTTATAATCTTGGAAACTCAATTTACAAACAAAATCAAGTTTCTGAAGCGAAATATGCTTTTGCGAATGCTATAAAAAATGCCAAAACAAGACCAGAAAAGCATAAAGCTTTTCATAATCTTGGAAACGTTTTTATGAAAGAGAAAAATTATACGCAGGCAGTTGAAGCTTACAAAGAAGCTTTACGCAACGATCCTACAGACGATGAAACGCGTTATAATTATGCATTGGCGAAGCAAAAATTAAAAGAAAATCCGCCAAAAAACGACAAGAACAAAGACAAGGATAAGGATAAAAAGAACGACAAGAAAGACGATCAAAAGAAAGACGGCGATAATAAAGATAAAAAAGACGGTAAAGACGATCAGAAAAAAGACGACAAAGGAGATAAAGACAAGGATAAAAAAGACGGTAAAAACGATCCGAAGAAAGACGACAAGTCCGACAATAACGGAGAGCCAAAACCAATGCCAGGCGGAATCTCAAAAGAACGCGTTCAAAACTTATTAGATGCTGTAAACAATGAAGAGAAGAAAATTCAAGATAAAGTTAACGCACAAAAAGTAAAATCTAATCCTAAAAAACCAGAGAAAGACTGGTAGAATTTTTAGTTCAATCGTTTAATCGTCGAATCGTTTAATAATAAAACGAGCAAACGAATAAACGATTTAACAGTTAAACCAACAACGATTAAAAAATTAAATGAAAAGATATTTAATTCTATTACTATTCACTTTTCAAGGGCTTTTGGCTCAAGTTCAATTTGAAGCCAGAGTAAGCAAAAATACACTTGGACTAAACGAAAGACTTCGCGTTGATTTCATCATGAATGTTGACGGAGATAATTTCGACCAGCCTTCTTTTGACGGTTTTAAACTAGTTGCAGGACCTAGTCAGCAAATAAGCCAATCGTGGGTAAACGGACGAAGTTCTTTTCAAAAAATATACTCTTACATTTTACAGCCGGCTCAAAAAGGATCTGTTATAATCAAACAGGCTGCGATCGAATACAATGGGCAGATTTATAAAACTAACCCCATAAAAGTTACTGTAACCAATGCCGTTGCACAAGAAAGAGATCCTAACGACAGACCTCAAGGTTCTGGAAACGAATTATTGCAATTAGTCGCAGAAGTTTCTAAAACAAATCCGTACTTAAATGAACCTATTACAGTGGTTTACAAGTTGTACTTTAACGGAATTGGTGTTACTGGTTTTAAAGAAGTTGCAAAACCTAAATACAATGATTTCTGGAATCAGAATATAGAAGTTAAACAATTGGCAATTGAAGAAGGTAATTTTCAAGGGCAAAGATGCTATTATGTTGTTTTAAAGAAAACCATTTTATATCCTCAAAAATCTGGAAAATTAACGATCGAACCTTTTTCACTAGATATTGGTGTTCAATTACCAACAAATCGTCGTGACATGTTTGGTCAGATGATTATAACCGAAGATAATAAAATTGTATCTGCGGGAGCAAGAACTATTAATGTAAAACCTCTTCCAGAAGCTGGTAAACCCGAAAGCTTTACTGGTGCAGTTGGTAAATTTAATTTTACAGTTACGCCAACAAAGACAACTTTAAAAAGTGGTGAAAGTCTTGATTTAATGGTAAGCGCAACCGGAAACGGAAACATGAAATTATTTACCCTGCCAAAACCAGTTGTGCCAAACGCATTAGAGATGTACGACCCAGTTCATGATGAAAATGTTTCAACAGCATTATCTGGCATGTCTGGAAAAATATCCGACAAATACACCATCGTTCCTCAATACAAAGGAAAGTATGCGATTAAACCAATGACATTCTCTTATTTTGATCTTAGTTCTGGTTCGTATAGAACAATAACTACAAAAGAGATTATGATTGATGTTTTAGACGGTCCAACATTAGCCGAAGCAAATCCATCGACAGCTTCTAAAAATGTTATTGCAGAAAAAGAGCAATTTAAATACAACAAAACAAAAACCATATTAGTACCAATTGCTAAAAATGATTTTTATGGTTCAAACTTGTATTATACTTTGTTGTTCCTGCCTTTTGCTATTATACCAATTATTATTCTTGCTAAGAAAAGAAAAGAAGCAATAGACGGCGACGTAACAGGAAATAGAATTAGAATGAACAATAAGCTTGCTAAAAAATACTTATCGCAAGCCAAAAAACAGCTTAACAATAAAGAAGCTTTCTATATCGCATTAGAAAAAGCAATGCATAATTTCCTAAAGGCCAAACTGCATATTGAAACCTCAGAAATGAGCAAAGCCAATATTCAAGAATTATTGTTGTCTAGAAATGCAAATCCAGAAGCGGTTCAAGATTTTATTAACTTGACCGAAAACTGTGAATTTGCACGTTATGCGCCAGCATCAAGCGCTTCTATCCAGCAAGATTATGATAAAGCTGTTTTAATTATTTCGGCACTAGAAAAGCAGATTGTTTAAATATAACATCAAACTCGAGAGGTTTTAAAACCAACTCAGGTTCAAAGAAAATAAAAATGAAAAATATAGTATATCCCTTTTTATTAATCACGCAAGTCTTTTTTGCCCAAAGCGCCTTTGACAAAGGAAATGCTTTGTATCAAAAGGGAGAGTATCAACAGGCTGCAGATGTTTTCGAAAATATAGCTAAAGAAGACAAACAAGAATCGGCAGAGGTTTATTATAACCTTGCAAATTGTTATTATAAACTAAATAAAGTTGCACCTTCTATTTATAATTATGAGAAAGCATTATCATTAAATCCTCATCATCCTGAAGCTTTAAACAACTTAAAGTTTGCTAAAAAAAGAACAATTGATGAGATTAAAGAAGTGCCAAAAGTTGGTTTCGCAAAACTAATTCAAAACTTTACCGGAATTTTTGACTATGATACTTGGGCAAAAATTTCTGTTGTCATTTCATTTGTATTCCTGCTATGTTTTATTGGATACTACTTTTCGCAGCTTACAATTAGCAAAAGAATTTATTTTATCGGAATGTTTATTCTTTTAGTTGCATTGCTTCTAAGCGTTTCAGCGGGAATGTCTGAGAAGAATCATTTTGACAATGATCGTCCCGCAATTGTTTTTGCGGAATTAAGCGAAGTTCGAAGCGAGCCCCAAAAAGCAGGTTCTCCAGTAATTTTACTGCATGAAGGAGCAAAAGTTTATGTAATAGAAACTGTTGGGAAATGGAAAAAAATCGAATTAACTGACGGTCAAGAAGGCTGGATTGATGCTTCGACTATCAAGGAAGTGAAGTAAAAGTTTTAAAATTTCAAATATAAAATCCCAAATTCCAATTTAATGATAATTGAAATTTGGGATTTTCATTTTATGCCAGAATGATTAACAAAAACATAATTCAATCTCTGGATCAAACGCTATCGTATTGCAAAGACACATTGTGGTACGTCGCTACAAAAAATTATAAACCTTATCAGGTGTCACACAATAATCCAATCTCACATCAGATTCAAAAACATCATCAATCTGATCTGATGCTTCAAAAAATGAAAGTCCAATTTTAATTGTATCAGGTTTACAATCGGCAAGGAATTTATCATAAAAACCTTTTCCGTAACCTATTCGGTTTCCAAAATGATCAAAAGCTAAAAGCGGTACAAAAACCACATCGATAGTTTGAGTTGGAACCTCAAGTCCGTTTACAGGTTCAGGAATATTATATTCATTCTTTTTGATTTTGGTATTATCCGTCAATAAAAAATGAGTCATCCCACGGGTTTCAAAATCACTTTTAGAAATCACAATTTCCTTGTCTTTTCCAGAAAGCAAATGCAGAATAACTTCAGTATCAACTTCTTTATGTTCTACTATTGGAAGAAAAACATGGTAGTACGTTTTATCCCAAATAGGCAATTGGATTAAATTATTGGCAATAGCCAGACTTTTTTCTTCAACATTATCTGCCGAAAGTTCTTTCCGAAGATTTTTATAATGTATACGTAATTCCTTTTTATTCGTTGGCATTTTCAGGTAAAGTTTTAGACATATGATAAATAGCATCACCCTCGTATACAATTGGCGAATGATTAGCGTTTATAACAAATCCTTCGTGGGGAGCTTTTACCTTTTGCTCAAATTTACCAAACGGATCTGTAATTATGGCTAAAATTGTTCCCTTCGTCACAAACTTTCCAATCAGGTTATAATCATGAAGCAAACCTGAGCATTTAGCTCTAAGCCAAACTGAATTTTTTATGTAGATGGATGGCTCTTCGGCTTTTTCAACAATGTGTTTAGGATCAAGCATTTTTAGATAATGCAAAAGACGCTTCACTCCCATTACACCTTCATTTGCAATTGCATCGTTTATATCCAGCGATTTTCCGCCTTCAAAAAGCAGCATTTTAATATTGGCTTTCTCGCAGGTATTTCTAAAAGAACCATTGATATTTTTAGAATATAAAGTAAAAGGCGCATTAAAAACATCAGCTAGAATTTTCAACTCGGGATTATTCTCTGTAACTCTAATTTGAGGAGCATTAAAACGACTGGCGCCGCCTGCATGAAAATCGACCGCATAATCAATGATAGGCAAAATTTCGGCTACAATATGATAGGCAAATCGGCTTGCGAGCGATCCCTTTTTACTTCCGGGAAAAACCCTGTTTAAATCCCTCCCGTCAGGAAACTCACGAGATTTATTTACAAAACCATACATATTGATAATCGGAATACAAATGATGGTGCCTCTTGCTGGACGATTAATTTTTTTACTGATAATCTGACGAACAACTTCAACTCCATTTATTTCGTCGCCATGAATTCCTGCCGAAAATAAAACAACAGGCCCTTCTTGTTTTGAACGACGAACTATAACTGGAATATTAAGTTTTGTGGTAGTGTGTAATCGAGCAATCTCAACATTTATGGTTCTGCTTTCTCCGGGTAGAATTGCTTCGCCAAAAATCACCAAAGGCTTACTATTTTTCATGTTTAATAATAAAAGCTAAATATAGAAATTATATTTTAAATTTATATCTTTGGTTTTTAACACTTAAATTCTTAACATACAATCTATTCAAAACCTAAAAAAGAAATGAAAAAAGTATTAGTTTTATTTAGTGCATTAGCCATATTGGTTTCCTGCCAGAGTAAAGAAGAGAAAATGAAAGAAGCTGAAGCGGATGGAAATGAAGCTGTTGCTGTTAAATCAAAATTAATTGACGGTGCGGGAAAAGCACTTCAAGAAGAAGGAAAAGCTGCTGCTAAAAGTGCATCAAAAGGAATTGGTGATGTGATAAAAGGCATCAATTCAGGAATGAGCGAAAGTATCAACACTTCAAAAGTAATTTCTGATCCTGCTTTTAAAACCAGTTTTGAAGAATGTAAAGCGGAGAAAATTTACGCCTCTGACAATGATAAACAAAAGAAAGTAACAATTTATCTGATTGCTAAAAAAGACTTTAAAGGCGATATTTTACTAAAAGCTTTTGATGCTGATAAAAAAGAAATCGGCAGAAGTAAATTAGAAGTTTCTATCAAAAAAGATGATGCAAAATACGTAGACTTTTCATTTGACGAAAGAACACATTTATTACAAACAGAATATTTTACAATTAAGTAAAAATAACACCATAAAAAAGCGTCCGTTTCTTAGAGAAACGGGCGTTTTTTCTTTAAGAAAACTAAAAGAATTATTTAATTTGAGCGCAAAAGTTTAAATTTGTTCTATGCAGACTCCTCTTGAACTTCAAATTCTAACTTTACCAGATAATCCGGGCGTTTATCAATATTATGATAAAGACGGAAAGATTTTATATGTTGGCAAAGCCAAAAACTTAAAAAAAAGAGTTTCATCTTATTTCAATAAAATTCACGATACAGCCAAAACAAATGTTTTAGTAAAAAAAATCGTCACCATAAAACACATTGTGGTTCCTACTGAAACGGATGCTCTTTTATTAGAAAATAATCTGATAAAAACATTACAGCCAAGATATAATGTTTTGCTTCGTGATGATAAAAGTTATCCTTGGATTTGTATAAAAAAAGAACCTTTTTCGAGAATATTTTCGACCAGAAGAATGGTCAAAGACGGATCTGAATATTTTGGTCCTTATACCAGTTTCAAAACAGTACACACTATTCTTGATCTTATCAAAGAATTGTATCCGCTTCGAACCTGCAATTACGACTTAAGTAAATCTAATATTGATTCTGGTAAATTTAAAGTCTGCCTTGAATATCATATTGGCAATTGCAAAGGACCGTGTGAAGGTTTGGAATCATTAGAAGAATATCAAAAACAAGTCGATGCAATTCGCGAAATTCTTAAAGGAAATTTCAAAGAAAGCATCAAAGGCTTTAAACGATTAATGATTGAATATGCGCAGGAATTGCGTTTTGAAGAAGCACAGAAAATAAAAGAAAAAATAGAAGTTCTAGAAAATTATCAATCAAAATCGACAATTGTAAATCCAAAGATTACCAACATCGATGTATTTTCGATTGTGTCTGATGAAAGTGCCGCTTTTGTGAACTTTCTGCAAATTTCTCACGGATCGATTATTCGTTCGCACACTTTAGAAATGAAAAAGAAGCTTGACGAAAGCGACGAAGAGCTTTTAGAACTTGCTATTGTTGAACTTCGCGAACGTTTTCAGCTTTTATCAAAAGAAGTAATTGTTCCGTTTGAAATAGATTTAGGCGAAAACATCAAAACAACAGTTCCGCAGCTTGGCGATAAAAAACAGATTTTAGATCTATCAATTCGAAATGCCAAATTTTACCGAATTGAACAATTAAAACAATTACAAATTGTAGATCCTGACCGACATACAAATCGAATCATGGCGCAAATGCAGAAAGATTTACGACTTCCCTCAGAGCCGCGCCATATCGAATGTTTTGATAACTCGAATATTCAGGGAACAAATCCTGTTGCTGCCTGTGTAGTTTTTAAAGATGGGAAACCAAGTAAAAAAGATTATCGCCACTTTAATGTAAAAACGGTCGAAGGTCCGGACGATTTTGCCTCGATGACCGAAATTGTATATCGCCGTTACAAAAGAGTATTAGAAGAAAATGAACCGCTGCCGCAATTAATTATTATTGACGGAGGAAAAGGTCAGTTATCTGCTGCCTTAAAAAGCATTGATGAATTAGGCTTACGCGGAAAAGTTGCTATTATTGGGATTGCAAAACGCTTAGAAGAACTATTTTATCCCGGAGATTCAATTCCGTTATATCTTGATAAAAAATCGGAAACACTCAAAGTAATTCAGCAATTACGAAACGAAGCGCACCGATTCGGAATCACTTTTCACAGAGATAAACGCAGCAAAGCAGCTCTTAATTCCTCAGTCGAAAGTATTCCAGGTATTGGCGAAAAAACCATGCTTACGTTAATACAACATTTTAAAAGTGTTAAAAGATTGAAATTAGCATCAGAAAAAGAAATATCTGCCGTTGTAGGGGTTTCTAAAGCCAAAAAAATTGTCGACTTTTACAAAACGAACTAGTAAATTCATATGCGCCCAAACCAGCTGTCAATTTTAAATACTCGGTTAAAAGGATTTTTTTCCGATCCCAACAAGGGAGCTTCTTGGGCAGCTCTTTTTTGGCAGGAAAAAACAATCTTTTCGTTTTCGCAGTTTTCTATTTCCTTCTGGAGTACAGGATTACTTTTTACACTTTTATTACTGAGTCCACAAAAAACTTTTTCGCAGGAAAATAAAAGAGACAGCATTAAAAAACCAAAAATTGGATTGGTATTAAGCGGCGGCGGTGCCAAAGGTTTTGCACATATTGGTGTTTTAAAAGTACTGGAAGAAGCTGGAATCAAAATTGATTATATTGGCGGAACCAGCATGGGATCTGTAATTGGCGGACTTTATGCTTCTGGCTATAATGCTTCGCAGATTGACTCTATTTTCAAGAAAACAAATTTCGACGAATTAATAAACGATTATATTCCGCGTTCATCAAAAAATTTCTACGGAAAGAAAAATGACGAATTGTATGCTATTGTTTTACCTTTCAGTAATTTTAAAATAGGTATTCCTGAGGCACTTTCAAAAGGAATGTACAATTACAATTTACTAAGCAGTCTAACACGTAATGTTCGTCACGTTCGCGATTTCAACAAACTTCCAACTCCGTTTTTATGCATTGGAACTAATATTGAAACCGGCGAAGAAGTATTACTTAACAAAGGAAATCTAGTGCAAGCGATGATGGCGAGTGCCGCTTTTCCATCGTTATTTACACCTGTCGAAATCGACGGAAATTTATTAGTCGACGGAGGTGTTGTAAACAATTATCCCATAAAAGAAGTTCGTAATCTTGGTGCAGACATCATTATTGGTGTCGATGTTCAGGATGATTTATTGAATAGAAAAAACCTAAAAAACGCAACTCGAATCTTGGTTCAGATCACCAATCTGCAATCTATTGAGAAAATGAAAAGTAAAGTAAAAGATACTGACATTTACATCAAACCAGATATTCGTGATTATGGCGTAATCTCTTTTGACAAAGGAGAAGAAATTATTCGAAAAGGAGAAGAAGCTTCTTTTGCTGTTTATGAAAAATTAAAATCGCTTGTAAACGAAGATAATTTTTATAAAAAACCAAAACTAAAAATTGCTTCGGATACACTTAAAATCGCAAAAATAAACAGTGACAATCTCGAAAATTACACCAAAGAATATATTCGAGGAAAACTTCGCTTCAAACCAGAAAGCACGATTACATATGCCGATCTTAAAACTGGAATCAACAACTTAAATGCAACTCAAAACTTTAGTACAATATCCTACTGTTTAGAACCAGATGGAGAAAGCGACGACTTAGATCTTGTGCTTAAAGAAAACCCAACACAGACCTATTTAAAACTTGGTCTTCATTATGACGGCTTGTATAAAAGCGGCATACTATTGAATCTTACACATAAAAAAACATTCTTAAAAAATGATGTTACTTCAATGGATATCATTCTAGGAGATAATTTTAGATATGATTTTAACTATTATGTCGAAAATGGTTTTAATATTAGTTTTGGGTTTCGCTCTCGATTAAATCAATTTAATAGAAATGTAACAACCAATATAAGTACTTTAACAGCTCAAAATCCGAATGTAAACCTCATTAATGTCGATTTTATGGACTTAAGCAATCAGGCTTATTTTCAAACCATTTTTGTACAGAAATTTTTAATGGGTGGTGGACTTGAATATAAATATCTTAAAATAAGCTCTCCAACTCTTGCAAATATTGACAATGTAATTGACAAAAGCAGTTATCTAAGTGCATTTGCGTACCTAAAATACGATTCATTTGATGACAAATATTACCCAAATTCAGGATTGTATTTCTCGACAGATCTCCAAACTTATTTGGCATCTTCAAATTATACCAATTTGTTTAAACCATTTTCAATGGCAAAAGCAGAGGTTTCTTATGTAAACACGATATTTAAAAAACTTACTTTTAAAATAGATGCTGATGCTGGTTTAACATTTGGAAATGACAGCGTGCCTTTTTTCGATTATATTCTAGGAGGTTATGGATATAATAAGATAAATAACTTCAATTATTTTTACGGTTATGATTTTCTGAGTATTGCTGGAAACAGTTTTATAAAAACGGGAATCACACTTGATTACGAGATTTTCAAGAAAAATCACGTAAATCTTTCTGCCAATTATGCCAATTTGGGTGATGATATATTTAGCACGGTCGATTGGATTTCAATGCCAAAATATTCGGGTTATGCAGTAGGCTACGGACTCGAAACGATTATTGGCCCAATCGAAATTAAACAATCCTGGTCGCCAGAAATGTCAAAGAGCTTCACTTGGTTTAGTATAGGTTTTTTATTTTAATTTCGATTTTTTCGAAATATTTTATGTTATAAATAATATAATATGTAATTTTGATCAATAAAAATTACGACATTTGTTATAATGAAAACTAAATGGACAGGTTTATTAGAATATCTTCAATTCCTCATCAAGAGAAATCCTGAATGAAGCTATCGAATTGAGATAATTAGTCAAAACTAAAGTTGACTTGATTATCTGTTCACACAATTCAAAATTTTCGAATTATCTAATTAATTTAAAAATTATCTAATTGAAAAGCCATGCCATTATACCATAAACTTGGAGATTTTCCTCAAAAGAGACATACCCAATTCGAAAAACCAAACGGAGGGTTTTACTATGAACAATTATTTGGAACCGAAGGTTTTCACGGACATTCGTCTCTATCCTATCATGTTCACAGACCAACGCAGGTAAAAGAAATTTTAAACTCCTATTCGGTTGAACCAAAAATCGCAATCGGAAAAAACATAAAATCACTTCTTTTTAAAGGCTTTGAATTAAAACCTGAAAATGACTTTTTAGACAGCCGAAAAGCAATGTTAGTCAATAAAGACTGTATCATTGGCTTGGCTGCACCGAAAGAATCGCTTCGAAATTATTTCTATAAAAATGCCGATGCCGACGAAATGCTTTTCATCCATAAAGGAAAAGGAAAATTAAGAACCATGTTAGGAAATATTCCGTTTGAATATGGTGACTATTTAATTATTCCGAGAGGTATAATTTATCAAATCGATTTTGAAACAGAAGACAACCGACTATTTTATGTAGAATCGTATTCTCCATTTTATACTCCAAAACGATACAAAAATCAATCAGGTCAGCATTTAGAACATTCTCCATTTTGTGAACGTGATTTTATTTTGCCAAACGAATTGGAAACCTACGACGAAAAAGGAGATTTTTTAATTAAGATTAAAAAAGAAGGCATGATTCACGAAGTGGTTTATGCAACGCACCCATTTGATGTTGTTGGTTGGGATGGATACAATTTCCCATACGGATTTTCAATTCACAATTTCGAACCTATAACCGGGCGTGTTCACCAACCGCCTCCGGTACATCAAACTTTTGAAACGGCAACTTTTGTTGTTTGTTCATTCTGCCCAAGACTTTACGATTATCACCCAAAAGCAATTCCGGCACCTTACAATCACAGCAATATAGATTCAGACGAAGTACTGTATTATGTTGATGGCGATTTTATGAGCCGTAATAATATTGAGCAGGGACATATTACTTTACACCCAAAAGGAATCCCGCACGGTCCAGCACCAGGTGCTATGGAACGCAGTATTGGTCATAAAGAAACTCAGGAATTAGCCGTTATGGTTGACACCTTCAGACCATTAATGGTAACTGAAGAAGCAATGGGTCTTGATGATGGTCAATATTACAAGTCTTGGTGTGAATAAATTTCACTTTCGATCTAACCGCAAAGTTCGCAAGGATTTTACGCAAAGATCGCTACAAAAAACTTTGCGAACCTTGCGTTTTACTTAGCGTCTTTGCGGTAAAAAATTAACCTAAACACAACATTTCGGAAAAATCAATTAAACGATTAACCGATTAAACAAATAAACATCATGTCAAAAGAAGTAAAATCAGTAGAATACGGATTAGAGAAAATATTTGAAGGAGCGCAAGATTTCCTTCCATTATTAGGAACAGATTATGTAGAATTTTATGTAGGGAATGCAAAACAATCTGCACATTATTATAAAACAGCCTTCGGATATCAGTCTTTGGCTTATGCCGGATTAGAAACTGGAGTTAAAGACAAAGCATCTTATGTTTTAAAGCAAGATAAAATCAGAATCGTTTTGACAACGCCTTTAACGGCAGATTCTCCAATAAACGAACACTTGAAAAAACACGGCGACGGAGTAAAAGTGGCAGCTCTTTGGGTTGAAGACGCTACAAAATCTTACGAAGAAACAATGAAACGCGGCGCTCGTTCTTTTATGGAACCAACTGTTGAAGAAGATGAATTTGGTCAAGTAGTTCGTTCAGGAATTTATACTTATGGCGAAACAGTTCACATTTTTGTAGAAAGAAAAAACTACAACGGTGTTTTCTTGCCAGGTTATAAAGAATGGAAATCAGATTACAACCCAGAACCAACGGGATTAAAATATATTGATCACATGGTTGGGAATGTAGGTTGGAATGAAATGAATACTTGGGTAAAATTCTACGAAGACGTTATGGGATTCGTGAACTTTTTATCATTTGATGACAAACAAATTACTACAGAATATTCTGCGTTGATGAGTAAAGTAATGTCTAACGGAAACGGAAGAATCAAATTTCCAATCAACGAACCTGCGGAAGGAAAGAAAAAATCCCAAATTGAAGAATATTTAGATTTTTATGGCGGGCCTGGAATTCAACATATCGCTATTGCTACAGATGACATCATAAAAACAGTATCACAACTAAGAGCACGCGGCGTTGAATTTTTATCAGCTCCTCCTCATACCTATTATCAAGCAATTCCTGAAAGATTAGGAGTTCATATGGACATGATGAAAGAAGATATCAATGAAATTGAAAAGTTAGCGATCATGGTCGATGCCGATGAAGATGGTTACCTTTTACAAATATTTACGAAGCCAGTTCAAGACAGACCTACTCTTTTCTTTGAAATTATTCAAAGAATGGGTGCAAAAGGGTTCGGTGCAGGTAACTTTAAAGCTCTGTTTGAGTCAATTGAAAGAGAGCAAGAATTGAGAGGAACTTTGTAAAATTGCATTATTTTTACATTATGCAAAAAAATTCTCTGTAAAATGATGATTTTTATGCAAATGTTATGTTAAACTTACTATTTGCTATTTTTTTTATGCACTTTGTATCTATCTTTGCACTCGCAAATCAAGAAGGGGTGGTTTCCTTCTAATTTGATATAAATTTCATAATTTATAGTTTTTTGGTTAGTTAATAGCATAAAAACTCAGTCATTCCTTGACTGAGTTTTTTTGTTTTGGTACATTTGGAATAGAATTTGCATTTATTTACCTTTATTATGAAATGTAAAAATTGTACTATGAAAAAGTTCGTCCTCATTATATTAATTCTAACAACATTTAGTTTTGACACTCAAAAAGAAGACGCTTTTGATACTGGAGAATACTTCAAATTCAGAATTCATTACGGGATTGTAAATGCCGGATACGCAACTCTTGAGATTAAAGATGCTACAATAAACAACAAAAAAGTTCATCACGCCATCGGAAAAGGCTATACAACCGGAATGTCAAAATTCTTTTTTAAAGTCGAAGACTTATACGAAAGTTATTTCGACAAAGAAACTGGAAGCCCTTATCGTTATGTTCGTAAAATTGACGAAGGCGGCTACACTAAAAATCAAGAAGGTTTTTTTAATCTCTCCGAGAACAAAGTTTTAGTAAAAGATTACAAACGAAAAACCGAAAAAACAATTGTAGTTACTGACAATGTTCAAGATATTGTTTCGTCGTTTTATTATTTAAGAAATCATCCCAATATCGATAAACTAAAATCAGGCGAATCCATTACTATTGATATGTTTTTTGATGACGAAATCACAAAATTTAAGTTAAAATATGTAGGCCGTCAAGATATTACGACTAAATTTGGAACCGTTTCAACAATGGTTTTCAAACCTCTTGTGCAAACAGGAAGAGTCTTTAAAGAAAAAGAAAGCTTAACACTCTGGATTACAGACGACGACAACAAAGTACCAATCAGAATCAAAGCAGATCTTGCCGTTGGATCTCTAAAAGCAGATCTTGATGAATATAAAGGATTAAAAAATCCGCTTAAAGTTAAAAAGAAATGAACCTAACTGATCATTCAGAATCAATTTTAAAAGAAATTGACCTTAAATTTCAAGCCATAAATCAAAAAACTGATGTTCAGTTAGAAGGTTTGCTTTGGTCAAAACCAATTACATATTGGGATTACATACAAACTGATGCTCTTTTAAATTTACAAATACAACGCACCACACTTCCTGACGAAATGGTTTTCATTATGTACCATCAGGTAAACGAATTAATCTTTAAAATGATTTTGTGGGAAATAGACCAAATCGCTGATACAGAAAACATTCAGGCCGATTTTTTCAGCGAAAGACTTTCAAGAATTACACGTTATTTTGACATGCTCACCAATTCATTCAGCATTATGGAGAACGGCATGGAAGTAGATCAATACATGAAATTCAGAAACACACTTACTCCAGCCAGCGGGTTTCAAAGTGCACAATACAGATTGATCGAATTTGCATCTACAGATGTCATTAATTTAACAGACCGCAGATACAAAGCAAATTTTGACGAAAACACAGATCTTGAAACAAGTTTTGAGCATTTGTATTGGCAGGCGGCAGGAAAAGATTACCAAACTGGCGAAAAATCTTATTTGCTAAATGAGTTTGAAAAAAAATACAAGGATCAGTTTTTAAGACAAATGACTTCGTTTAAGACGAAAAACATCTGGCAAAAATTCTCTCAACTACCTGTCGAAGATCAACAAAATAGTGATTTAATTGCAGCAATGCGTCACTATGATAAAACCGTAAATATTACTTGGGTAATGCAGCATTTAAATACTGCAAGAAAATACATCTTAGAAAGCGGAAAAGGAACGGGAGAAGCAACAGGCGGAAGCGACTGGCAAAAATATATGCACCCAAAATACCAACGACGCATCTTTTTTCCTAAATTGTGGACCGAAGATGAATTGTCTAACTGGGGGAACGAATAAACTACTTTAGTTTCCCAAAAAATTTAAAAGTTTGAAAAAAGCATTCGTAATTATAATAGTATTATTTTCAATATTTTCATGCAATAAAACCGCCGAAAAGGTTGAAACAAAAACTATTAAACCAAAAACTAAAAAAGTAGAATTTGGTTTTAATTATGCTGACTTCAATGTTGTTAATGATACTATCAAAAAAGGAGATTCTTTCGGCTCAATAATTCAAGGCCAAAATATTGGCGACAAACAAGTTCACAATATCGTCGAACAAGTAAAAGATTCTTTTAATGTAAGATCAATTCGTTACAACAAACCCTTTACTCTACTTAGAGCTAAAAATAAAACTAACAAATTACAAGTATTTATTTACCAGCCAGACGCATTGTCTTATTATGTAATTGACTTAAGAGACAGCATCGCAAAAGCATACAAAAAAGTAAAACCTGTTACTTTAAAGCGTAAAATTATTGGCGGAGTTTTAAAAAGCTCACTATCTGAAACTCTTGGAAACGAGAGCGTCGAAACTGCACTTGCCAGCAGAATTACAAAAGTATTCTCATGGTCTATTGACTTCTTTAAACTAAAAAAAGGAGATCGTTACGGGTTAATTTTCACCGAGCGTTTTATCAATGGCAAAACTTATGATGGTGTTGAAGAACTAGAAGCAGCTTTTTTTGAATATAAAGGTAAAATCGTTTATGCATTTCCATTTGAAAGAGATACCACTTCAGGAAAAATTGAATATTACGATGACGAAGGAAAAACATTAAAAAACTTTTTCTTAAAAACACCAATCAAATTCAGCCGAATCACTTCTCGCTTTACTGCGAATAGATTCCATCCTGTACAACATACTTGGAAAGCACACAAAGGAACAGATTATGCCGCACCAACAGGAACTCCAATTTCAACAACTGCATCTGGAGTTGTAGAAGCGACAGGATATACAGCAGGAAACGGAAACTTTGTAAAAGTAAAACACAACGGAACCTACTCTACTCAATACTTACACATGTCACGAATTTTAGTTCGACGCGGGCAGCGTGTTACACAAGGACAAACTATTGGATTAGTAGGAAGTACAGGACTTGCAACTGGGCCTCACGTTTGTTACCGATTCTGGAAAAATGGCGTTCAGGTAGATGCACTTCGACTTAATTTACCAACTGGCGAATCTTTGACTGGAAATGACAGAACGCGTTTCATGAAACAAATCGAACCTTTGAAAAGAGAATTGGACAGTATTGGGAATTTGTAAATTTATCAATTAGAGGACATGAAAAACGCTCGGATTAAAGCAATTTACAATGAAACTTTTTCAGGTTTAAAACTATTTTACAGAGACACTAATTTGCCCGAGAACTTAATTTCAAATTACAAAATCGGACAAATCATTCAAGAAAAAGGTTTTACCGATATGACTTCAATTGGCGGTGGTCTTTCTGGAAATTTCAGATATTTGATTGCGAGCGCTCATCCTAAAGATTTATCAAAATTCAATCCTGATTCAGCAAAAATTGGACATTTTCTCTTAGATTCCATTACTTATTTTAAAGTTCTAGATATTCAAAAAATAAATGATAAAACACAAGTTTTTCTTTTAAATATTCCAGACACTTCAATTTCACTTTTTAAAAATTCTTCCTCAAATCTTGAAGAAGAAATTATCGAAAAAGCAAGAAAAAAATTCAGCACCAAAATTAATTCACCTTTAATCCCAGAGTTACAAACCGAAAACTGGAAAGAAAGAACGAAGTCTCCAATTGGAATGAGTGATAATGGCGAATTATTCTTTGATGATTCTAAGATTAAAACAGAACCTTTAAAAAGAATAGAAATTAATACAGCCGAAAAAACTATTACTATTAATAAAAAGCCTTGGTGGAAGATTTGGTAAAACTTTAATTCAAAAACATCTCTTTTATCAAATCACAAATTAATTAATGAAAAGAATACTATTTGCATTCTCATCGACAATAATACTCGGATGTTCTAATCCAAAGATTTTCATTTTAAAGGATTCAAATGAAAACAAATATTACGCATCAGAATTAATCAATAATGCTTTTGAAAAAGATCAAATTGATGAATCTCCCCTAATCGTAATAAACGGAATTCCATTTAAATACAACAAACAGCAAGACACTATTTTATTGCCGTTGAAAAAGTCAGAGATCATAAATCTGGATTTTTTAAACAAGAACAGCAGCCGCATAATATATAACGAAAAAGAAAATGATGGTGCTGTCATAATAACAGCAAAAATCAAAAATTGAAGCACCAATCTCATAAATCGTTTTCGTAACTATTTGTTATATAATCCAGAACCACTGCCCTTTTAAAAGTTATTTCAGTATTTTTGTGTTTCTAAAAAAAACTAAACTTCAATAAAAATACAAATGGCTTTAAACACAACAAACCCAACTGGGACTGAAGCGTGGAAAAATCTGCAAAACCACTATAACGCAATTCACGAAACTACAATACAAGAACTTTTTCAGCAAGATAATGCTCGCGCAGCAAAATTCAACTTACAATGGAATGACTTTTTAGTTGATTATTCAAAAAATAATATCAGCCAAGAAACCATTTCATTATTATTAGAATTAGCAAATTCTATTGGATTAAAAGATGCAATCGCACAATATTTTGGCGGAGCAATTATCAATCAAACTGAGAACAGAGCTGTTTTACATACTGCTTTACGTGCTCCAGAATCGGCAGTTATAAAAGTTGATGGAGAAAATGTAATTCCTGAAGTTTACGAGGTAAAAAACAAAATCAAAAACTTTACAGAAGAAGTAATTTCTGGAGAAAGAAAAGGTTTTACCGGAAAAACTTTTACTGATATTGTAAATATTGGAATTGGAGGTTCAGATCTTGGGCCTGTTATGGCTGTTGAAGCTTTACAATTTTACAAAAATCATCTAAAAACGCATTTCGTTTCAAATGTTGACGGTGATCATGTAAATGAAATAATCAAAAAATTAAACCCAGAAACTACACTTTTCTTAATCGTTTCAAAAACATTTACTACTCAGGAAACTTTATCAAATTCTGAGACTATCAAAGAATGGTTTTTAAAAGCAGCTTCACAAGAAGATATTGCGAAACACTTCGTGGCAGTTTCAACAAATATTCAAAAAGTAACCGAATTTGGAATTAATCCTGACAACATTTTCCCAATGTGGGATTGGGTTGGCGGAAGATTTTCTCTTTGGAGTGCAGTTGGTTTGAGTATCGCGCTAGCAATTGGCTTTGACAATTACAACCAATTATTAGTTGGAGCAAATGAAATGGATGAACATTTCAAATCAACAGAATTTGATGAAAACATTCCTGTAATTTTAGCTTTATTAAGTGTTTGGTACAATAATTTTTATGGCGCCGAAAGTGAAGCTTTGATTCCATATACACAATATTTATCAAAACTAGCTCCTTACTTGCAGCAGGCAACTATGGAAAGCAACGGAAAGAGTGTTGGCCGTGACGGAAAACCTGTAAACTACCAAACAGGAACTATTATTTGGGGAGAACCAGGAACAAACTCACAGCATGCTTTCTTTCAGCTAATTCACCAAGGAACAAAAAGAATCCCAACAGATTTTATTGGATTCATAAAACCGCTTTACGGAAATGAAGATCATCATGATAAATTAATGTCAAACTTTTTCGCCCAAACAGAAGCTTTAATGAACGGAAAAACTCCGACACAAGTTCAAGCAGAATTTGACAAGCAAGGACTTTCTGCAGAAAAAGCTTCTTATTTATTACCATTTAAGGTATTTACAGGTAACAAACCAACGAATACTATTTTGATTGAAAAATTAACACCAAAAAGCTTAGGTTCATTAATTGCATTATATGAACACAAAATTTTTGTTCAAGGTGTTATCTGGAATATTTTCAGCTTTGACCAATGGGGAGTTGAATTAGGAAAACAACTGGCAAACTCTATTTTAGATGAAATTAACTCTAAAACAGTAAAAAATCACGACAGTTCAACTACATTTTTATTGAACCACTTTTTGAAGAATAAATAAAACCTTAAAAAATAGAGCTTTATAACCTCCTGAAACGCCTTAAATTAACAAAATTTAAGGCGTTTTTTCGCATAAACAACCCGCAAAACAGCAGTTTATCGTAAAAATCTGCAAGTTTAACACTACACAATCGATCACATTCTTACAATTTTAACAAAAAACAGGTGTGTAAAATCAAAAAAATATTGTTTTATGCAAAGAAAAAAGAAAAAATCATTTTAATGCGCAACAAATTTTATAAAACTTACTTTTCTTAACATTTTGATAACACTATCTGATTTAATTGTTATAATTTTGCCAAAAACAAATAACAAAAACAACAAATGAAGAAAATGAAAAATTGGTTACTTACAGGACTATTTTTTATGGTAGTTTCAACTGTATTCTCTCAGGGAAAAATTACTGGTACTATTACTGATGGTATAGTTTCATTACCAGGAGCTAATGTAGTTATCAAAGGTTCTACAACATCAACATCTACTGATTTTGATGGAAAATTTACTATTGATTCACCTACAGCTGCTGGAGAATTATACATCACTTACTTAGGTTACAACAACTTAACAGTAAAATTCACAGTTTCTAAAGGAGCTACAACAAACTTAGGAAAAATTGTTTTAGAATCTGATTCTAATCAATTAGAAGAAATTGTAGTAATGGGTAAAGGAATTATCGATTTAGCTAAAGACAGAAAAACTCCTATTGCAGTTTCTACGATTAAATCAGCAGAAATTCAAGCAAAAGTTGGTACTTCAGACATCACACAAACAATGGTAAATACACCATCTGTTTACGTTGCTGGTCAAGCTGGAGGTTACGGAGATTCAAGAATCAGCGTTCGTGGATTTGCTCAAGATAACACTGCTTTCTTATTAAACGGTCAACCAATCAATGGTATGGAAGATGGTAAAGTATACTGGTCTAACTGGTCTGGTTTATCTGATATTGCAAATGCAGTACAAATCCAAAGAGGTTTAGGATCTTCAAAATTAGCAATCTCTTCTGTAGGAGGAACTGTTAACTTCATTACAAAAGCTACTGACAAAAACGAAGGTGGTTTTGTTTCTTTAGGAGTTGCAAATGATAATTACTTCAAAACTACTGCTGCTTACAACACAGGTATGAGCAAAAGCGGATGGGGAACAAGTGTAATGTTATCTCACTGGCAAGGTGATGGTTACAATGACGGAACAAGAGGTGAAGGTCAAACTTACTTCATTTCTGTTGGATACAAAGCTAATGACAAACACAGTTTCAACTTCTTGTTAACTGGTGCTCCACAATGGCACGACCAAAACTTTACAAAAGCGATCAGCACTTATCTTCAATACGGAAGAAAATACAACAACAACTGGGGATTATTAAATGGTGAGTACGTTTCTGAAAGAACAAACTACTACCACAAACCAGTAATGAACCTTAACTGGGATTACGATATTAGCGATAAAACTCAATTATCTACTGTATTATATGCATCTTGGGGAAGAGGTGGAGGAACTGGAAGTTACGGTTCTAAATTACCTAACTTACCAAACGGACAAATTGACTTTAACGGTATCTATGCTAAAAATGCTGGAATCGGTCAAGGAATTGGAGACAGCAACGGAAGAAGTTTAAACGGAGCTTATTTAATTAGAGCTAGTGCAAACAACCACTCATGGTATGGTGCTGTATCTAATTTAAAACACCAAATCACTGATAACTTAGCTTTAAATGCAGGTTTAGACTTAAGAACTTACAAAGGAACTCACTTTAGAGAAGTTGCAAACTTCATGGGATTAACAAGCTGGAAAGAATCAAGAAACTTAAAAGGTGATAATGACCAAGGAAGTGGTACAATTGCTACAAACGTTGTTACTGAAACAGCTTCAGCAAAACCATGGCCTGCAACTTTCAATACAATTGCAGAAAACCAAAGAATTGATTACGATTACGGAGAAACTATTTCTTACGGAGGTGTTTTTAGCCAATTAGAGTATTCAAATGACAATTTCTCAGCATTCTTCCAAGGATCGCTTTCAAACCAGTCTCATACAAGAACTGATAGATACGATTACTTACCACAATTTAAAGAAGCTGAAAAAGTAAACAATGTTGGGTACAACGTAAAAGGAGGAACTAGCTACAAAATTGCTGATCAACATACAGTTTATGCAAATGCTGGATATTATTCTCGTCAACCATACCACGATAACATCTATTTGAACTTTACAAATGCTGTTAACCCACTTTCTGAAAATGAGAAAATCTTAGGATTAGAAGCTGGATATACTTTTTCTTCAAAAGTAGTAACTGCAAGTGTTAATGCTTACAGAACTTCTTGGAAAGATAGAGTTACAACTACTTCAAATGCTGCTGCTGCTGCTGATCTTATTAAATATCCATCTTTACAGTTAGGAGATTTAATTTACAAAACTAACGAAGGTGTAGAGCAAGTTCACACTGGTGTAGAGTTAGATTTCGTTGCAAAACCAACTCACAATCTTAACTTAACAGGATTCTTATCTATTGGAGACTGGCAGTATAATGGTAACGTTGTTACTACATACAGAGACGAAGGTTTAAATACTTTAGACAAAACAGTTGAAGATGTTGATGGTGGAAAAGTTGGAGATGCTGCTCAAGTAACTTACGGTTTAGGATTTAGATATGAGTTTGTTAAAAACTTATCTATCGATGCTGACTGGAGATACTACGATAAATTATACGCTAACGTAGGAGCTGTAAAAAACAACTTAGAATTACCTAGTTATGATTTAGTAGATTCTGGAATTTCGTATAAATTATTTATCGGAAAACAAAAAACTAACTCAATTGCTTTCAGAGTTAACGTTAACAACGTTTTTGACGAAGTTTACTTCTCTGAATTAACTTCTGCTAAAACAGCTGGAGCAACAGATGTAACTTACAAAGGAATTAACGTTACAAATAATGGTTTCTTCGGAATAGGAAGAACTTGGAACTTTAGCTTACGCTACAATTTCTAATAAAGAACCAAACTAAATAAGAAAAAACGGCATTGACTTTTAAGTTTAATGCCGTTTTTTATTGCCCATTTTTGTTATATTTGTTTCAATAAAAATTTAATTTATGTACCATTTTTTACAAAAATTTCACTCAGGTTGGGCCTATTTAGCACTTTTGCTTTTAGCAATTGCAGTAATAAATGCTATTATCGGCTTCTCTTCTAAAAAAGAGTTTACAGCAAAAGATCGCAAGATTTCTTTATTTGCTTTAATTGGAACTCATACACAATTGTTGATTGGTTTAATCCTTTATTTTGTGTCTCCGTTAGGAAAAGCAGCTTTTGGTCAAATGTCTAATGCTGAACTTAGATTAACTTCTTTAGAACACCCGCTGATCAATATTATCGCCATCGTTTTAATTACTATTGGATGGTCAAAACATAAAAAGCTAATTAACAGCGAAGCAAAATTTAAAACAGTTGCTATATTTTACGGATTAGGATTATTACTTATTTTAAGTAGAATTCCATGGAACCTTTGGTTCTAAAAACACCAATTAAAGCCCTAGAAAAATAGGGCTTTTTTTATCTCGGCATATTATTTGTACAAACTCCCCCAAGTCTGAAAAAAAATAAATCATGAGTAAAAAGAATATCATACTTACCACATTTGCATTAACTTTTTTAAGTTGCTTTACCTACATTATAAGCCAAACAAAACCAGTAATTGAACAAAAATCAACTCAAGACACTGTAAAAAACAATAGACCAAGCATAATTGCCTTGCCAACTGACTCTGTTTTTACAGACAAAGGCTTAAAACTAAAATTATACAAAAAAACAGCTCACGCATCCTACTATGCAGATCGTTTTAACGGTAGAAAAACAGCTGACGGAAGCAGATTCAGCAACAGTAAATATACCGCTGCTCATAAAAAACTTCCTTTTGGAACAAGAGTTAAAGTAACTAATGAAGCCAACGGAAAATTTGTAATTGTAAAAATCACAGATCGCGGTCCATTTGTAAAAACCCGTGAAATCGACCTTTCAAAAAGAGCCTTTATGGAAATCACCAAAAATAAAGGTGCCGGTGCGATGAAAGTTACAATCGAGACAATAATAGAATAAAAAAAATCCCGCTCTAGCGGGATTTTTTTATACAAACTTTTTAATACTCATCATAACTCCAGTGTGAAGTCCTTCATGATAATTATTAAAATCTAAAGCTCCTTAAATATTTTTCAAAGTATAACCTATACTTGTACCATATTCCATATAATTAACAAAAATACCCTTCTCAAAGTCACTTTCAACTTGTTGCAAAGTAGACAAAAGCAATCTTTTAATCTCATCAACCTCATCTTGCGAAACATCACCTTCCGGCTTGGTTCCTTTTTTATACTTTGCCATAAACTCTTCAGAAATATTCCCCGGCAAGCCTGACAATTTATAAACTAAAGCCTGTTGAACAGATAAGCAATGTCCCGCATTCCAAATTAAATTATTACTAAACCCTTCTGGAATTTTGTTTAATTGTTCTAATGTATAATTATCTAAAATCTTCAAAATAACTTCTCTAATGGTTTTCTGTACGTCAAAAACTGATTTCATAAATATTTTTTTTTATAAAATTAGTCATTTTTAAGTTTTAAATGATTTTTCTTTGCAGTCTAACAAATTTGTAAAAAAAATGAACAAAATATACTATTTAGCATCTTGCGACACTTGCCGAAAAATCATTAAAAGTTTACCAGAAAATCATAATTTAGTTTTTCAAGACATCAGACAAAACCCGATTACTGAAACGGAACTTGAGGAAATGTATCAACTTTCTGGAAGCTATGAAGCACTATTCAGTAAAAAAGCACAATTGTACAAATCAATGGATTTAAAAAACAAATCGTTGACTGAAGCCGATTTTAAAAAGTACATTTTAGAACATTACACTTTCTTAAGTCGTCCGGTTTTTATTATTGACGGAAAAATTTACATCGGCAACAGCCAAAAAAACATTGCAGAAGTTATAAAAGTTTTGAGCTAGGATTTTTTCCTCGATTATACAATTACACAGATTATTGAATTACAGCGCAAGACTTCAAACTTTTAGTTATCTTTGCGCCTTTATACTCAATTATATGATACAATCTATGACAGGGTTTGGCAAAGCTTCTTTGCAATTGCCTACAAAAAAAATTACCGTTGAAGTAAAGTCCTTAAATAGCAAAGGTTTAGATTTAAACGTAAGAATGCCGTCGCTTTATCGCGAAATGGAACTAGGTTTAAGAACTCAAATCGCAGCAAAACTGGAAAGAGGTAAAATTGATTTCGGAATTTATATCGAAAGCACCTCTGAACAAACTTCAACAAAAGTAAATGTACCTGTCGTAAAAAACTACATTGCTCAATTAAAAGAGGTTTATCCAGACGCTGATGAAACTGAGTTAATGAAAATGGCTGTTCGTATGCCTGATACATTAAAAACAGAACGCGAAGAAATCGACGAAAATGATTGGGAGCAAATTCAAGTTATTATTGAAGAAGCGCTTCAAAATATTTTAGGTTTTAGAAAAGACGAAGGAGAATCTCTAGAAAAGGAATTCAACTTAAGAATTGGTAATATTCGTCAATATATGAACGACGCTTTGGCATTAGATCCAGAACGTGTTCAGGCCATTAAAGATCGTTTACAGACTGCAATATCAGAATTACAAGTTAATGTTGATGAAAATCGTTTTGAGCAGGAATTAATCTACTACTTAGAAAAGTTAGATATAACGGAAGAAAAAGTGCGTTTAACGAACCATTTAGACTATTTCTTAGAGACTTTAAATGGAAATGAAGCAAACGGTAGAAAACTAGGCTTTATTACTCAAGAAATGGGTCGTGAAATCAACACTATGGGTTCAAAATCAAATCATGCTCAAATGCAAAAATTGGTTGTGATGATGAAAGATGAGTTGGAAAAGATTAAAGAACAGGTTTTGAATGTTTTGTAAAAATCAATTATGAAATATTATTTCATCTTTTTATTTTTTACAATATTCAAATGTTTTGGGCAAGATATTTCTGAAATAAATAAGGCTTTAGAAATCCCGGATACATTAGAATTTAAACAAGAAATTCGCATTTATAAAGATTATTCTGTAACAAATGGAATGGAAATTTTTAGAATGTATGATGAAGGAAAGGACAATTGGAAAGTATATATCTTTTCGTTTGATAAAGCATCTAAAGCTGTAACTAAAATAAATGCAATACAATTTCCAAAAGAAAGTATTAGAAAATTAAATCCTGTTAATCCAAATTTGATTTGGCTGAATATTCTTCTTTGTGATGTTGAGTTTTTACCAAATTTTAAAAATATTGATTACAAACTGAAAGTTGCTAAAATAATAGCAGAAGACGGAGAATTTGGAATCTCCCAAAATAAAAAGCATGTATTAGATGGTGAATCTTATAGAGTATTCGTTAAAAATGGAAATAATGAAAATAATTTTTCCTTTGACAATCCAGCTTTCTATTTAAAATATTACCCAACAGTTGATGAATTAATTTCATATAATGAATTACTATCAATCATAAAAAAAGAGTTTAATCTTTGGGAAGATTGATTACATATAAATAATAATGAACAAAGGAAAATTAATTGTTTTTTCAGCACCTTCAGGATCAGGAAAAACAACTATAGTAAAACATTTATTAGAGAAAGAAGATTTAAACTTAGAATTTTCGATCTCAGCAGCTTCTCGCGACCCACGCGGAGAAGAAGAACACGGAAAAGATTATTATTTTATTTCGTTAGAACAATTCAAAAAACACATAAAGGCCGAAGAATTCCTGGAATGGGAAGAGGTTTATCGTGATAATTTTTACGGCACATTAAAGTCGGAAATTGAGCGCATTTGGGCTTTAGGAAAAAATGTAATCTTTGACATTGATGTTGCCGGCGGATTACGTATAAAGCACAAATTTCCAGAACAGACTTTAGCCGTTTTCGTAAAACCTCCAAGTGTCGACGAACTAAAACGCAGATTAAAACAGCGTTCTACCGAAAGTGACGATAAAATTAACATGCGAATTGCAAAAGCATCTGTCGAATTAGCGACAGCGCCTCAATTTGACACTATTATAAAAAATTACGATTTAGATACAGCAAAAGAGGAAGCTTATCAATTGGTAAAAGAATTCATTAATAAGTAATTTTATTCCGCTAAAATTCAAAAAGCAAAAACACAAAGATTCACAAGTACGTTTAAAACTTTGTGAATCTTTGTGCTATCTTAGCGAATCTCTGTGAAACTCTAAAAAATGAAAATAGGACTTTACTTCGGAACGTATAACCCCATCCATGTTGGTCATTTGATCATTGCTAATCATTTGGCTGAGTTTGCAGATTTAGATCAGATTTGGATGGTTGTTACTCCTCATAATCCGCTAAAAAAGAAAGCAACCTTACTTGATGATCATCACCGTTTGCAAATGGTCTTTCTTGCAACAGAAGATTATCGAAAGATTAAACCCTCGGATATTGAGTTTAAACTGCCGCAGCCTAATTATACAGTTGTTACGTTAGCGCATTTACAAGAAAAATATCCAAGTCATGAATTTTCTTTGATTATGGGTGAAGACAATCTAAAAACGCTTCATAAATGGAGAAACTACGAGGTGATTCTCGAAAACCATGATATTTATGTTTACCCCCGAATCTCTGATGAACCAGAAAACACTGAGCTAAAATCACATCCAAAAATTCATGTAATTGATGCTCCTATTGTAGAAATTTCATCAACTTTTATTCGAAACAACATTAAAGAGGGCAAAAACATTCAGCCTTTACTGCCGCCTAAAGTTTGGGAATATATCGATCACAATAATTTATATAAAAAGTAAAAAATCATTTTACATACGATCTCGTAATTTCGAGGAACGAGAAATCGCAATTAGAAATAAAAAAGAAAGCTGATTTAAATTACTA